>CAUASQ010000070.1 GCA_958431945.1 uncultured Collinsella sp.
GGCGTGGTGAGACCCGGGAACTTGTCCGCATGGGCCATCCAGTCAAACTGGCCGTGGTCGACGATCACGCCACCCAGGTAGGCCGCATGGCCATCCATGTACTTAGTGGTGGAGTGCGTGACGATATCGGCACCCCACTCAAAGGGACGGCACATCACGGGCGTCGGGAAGGTGTTGTCGACCATCAGCGGCACGCCGTGGTCATGCGCGGCCTTGGCAAAGCGCTCAATATCGAGCACGGCAAGGGCAGGGTTGGCAATCGTCTCGCCAAAGACGAGCTTGGTATTGGGCTCAAAGGCTGCCTCCAGCTCCTCATCGGTGCAGTCGGGGGCGACAAACGTGCAAGTCACGCCCATGCGGCCCATGGTGTGGGCGAGCAGGTTATACGTACCGCCGTAGATAGCAGAGCTCGCGACCACGTGATCACCGGCACCGGCCACGTTAAAGATCGCGAGGAAGTTCGCGGCCATGCCCGAACTCGTGAGCATCGCAGCGGTGCCGCCCTCCATCTCGCAGATCTTGGCGGCGACCAGATCGCACGTGGGATTCTGCAGACGGCTGTAGAAGTAGCCCGACTCCTCCAGGTCAAACAGCTTGCCCATGTGCTCGGACGTGTCGTATTTCCACGTGGTGGACTGGTAGATGGGCACCTGGCGCGGCTCCGCATCGCCCGGATGATAGCCGCCCTGAACGCACGTGGTACCGATAGTCTGCTCGCACATATCCAACTCCCTTACTTGGGTTTTGTTTTATTCGGTTCACAATACCGCTACCCCGCACCCCTCTCAACCCATCCCGCCGATAGGTTATGGGACAAATTAATCAGGTTTATTTGTCCCAAATCTTAAGAAAGTGTTCGATGGCGAAAAACAATGAGATATGCACTGCGGTCTCGATAAGCGAATGCGCCGGCAAGGGTACCATAGGCGGGTACACCATGAACAAGGAGACAACGATGAAGCAGATCGATACCACCCAGCTCAACACTGCCGCCTGCCAGGCTCACGCTGCCGAGTACCACGCCCGCGGCTTTAACTGCGCGCAGGCCGTCGCTTGCACGCTCGCGCCCGCTGTGGGGCTCGACCCCCAGATCGCCTTTACCCTCACCGAGGGCTTTGGCGCCGGCATGGGCGGCATGACCGAGACCTGCGGCGCCATCTCGGGCGCCGTGGCCATCATGGGCTTTGTAATGAGCGACGGCATGGAAAACCCCAAGACCAAGGGCCAGACCTACAAGCTGTCGCGCGAGATCGCCAAGCGTTTTGGCGAGAAGAACACGACGACCGTCTGCGGCACGCTCAAGGGCATCGGATCGGACAAGGGTCCGCTCCGCAGCTGCCCCGGCTGCATCGACGATGCCGTCGCGATCGTCTGCGATGTGCTAAAGCAGCTCGCCGAGTAAACGGCAGCAACATAAAACGACGGCCGGCGCGCTTGGAATCCATCCAAGGCACGCCGGCCGTCGCCGTTAGAACTCTGCAAATTCGGGAGCGCCGACCTCAATCTCCTCACGCCCCGCCATAAGCTCGCGCATCTTAGCGCAAAACGGCTCCTGCTCCCCCGCTTTAAACACCAAGTGAAGTGTCACGGCATCCGCGTAATCGGTATCCGAAACCTTGGCACCCGAATCCTGCGCCAAACGAAGCACCTGCTCATACTGCGGATAGGCCACATGCACGTCAACAGGCACGACACTCGTCATCTCAACGATCTGCCCGGCCTCCTGAGCCGCGGCCACCGCCGCCTGCGTCGCCGCGGTATAGGCGCGCACCAAGCCACCCGGCCCCAATAACGTGCCGCCAAAATAGCGCGTCACCACGCAGCAAACATTTTTGAGCTCTGCGCCGCGCAGTACCTCGAGCGTCGGCATGCCGCTCGTGCGGCTCGGCTCACCGTCATCGCTCTGACGCTCACGCCCATCGACCAAAATCCACGCGGGAACATTGTGTCGAGCGTCGTAATGACGCTTGCGAACCATCTCGATAAAAGCATTCGCCTCATCCTCGGACTCAATATGGACCAGCTGGGCAATAAACCGGCTCTTGCGGTCCACAAACTCGCCCGAAACCTCAATATTCGATTGCAGAGTAAAATAGCTGTCCAACAAAGCCCCTCAACAGAATAAAGTGCAGCAACAAACAGCCTCAATAATACGGCAAAGCCCGTACCGTTAGCCCCAGTAAATTGAACGGCAACGTCAATGTCCAGGCAAAAACAGCGAGACGACGTCAGCTGAGTCGATTTGGCCCGAAAGAGGAGGGAGCACGCCTTATGGCGGCGACCGACGAATGAGCGCCAAATCGGCCAGCTGACGCCGTCGCAGCGTCAACAAAGTGCCGAGTGGGCCGATAAGCCGGGTTCTGTCGTGAACGGTCATTTATCTTGTCTGCACGTTACCGTGCAGTTCCACGCACGCTACCCGAACGCGGACCGGGCCGGCCCATAGCGTTCCTATTCGCGCTTGCTCCGGATGGGGCTTGCCAAGCCGCCGTGTTGCCACGACGCTGGTGGTCTCTTACACCACCGTTTCAGCTTTTCCCTTTACGCCTTGCGGCGCAGGTGGGAGTCTTCTTTTCTGCGGCGCTTTCCGTCGGATCACTCCGCCCGGCCGTTAGCCGGCATCCCGCCCTCTGGAGCCCGGACTTTCCTCACGCGTGCTGCAAGCAGCACATCGCGCGACCGTCTGGCCCACTCAGCAGTGCAAGAGTGTAGCACACCGTTGCCGCAGGCAATGGCACAACACAAGCGTTCGACACGATAAACCAAGAACCACGCCATGCAGTACAATAGGGTTGTCGATGGGCAATGTCGTCAGTCGAGACGCGACCGCGCTCCGCACCCCTCCGTCTACTCGGTGCGTTCCCGCCTCCTCCCCGAGGCGGGATGTCGGCATTTTTTCATGCACCGACAACCAAATAGCCTGTGTACAGCATGGGCAGCATCGCGTATCTCGGCACCAAATGCAAAAAGGGACCCGTCCATTACGAACGGATCCCTTAAAACAAGTGATCGTCAAACCGATTTACTCGGCGTCGGTCTCCTCGTCCTTCTTCTCGGAAGGCAGCGGGGTAACCTCGATCTCGAAGCCCAGAGTCTCAGCAGCAGACTTCATGGACAGGGAGATACGACGACGGTCGAGGTCGATTTCCATGACTTTGACCTGAACCTTGTCGCCCACATGGGTGACCTGAGAAGGCTGATCGACGTGCTTGTTGGCCATCTCGGAGATGTGCACCAGGCCCTCGATGCCCTCGCCCAGATCGACGAAAGCGCCGAACGGGACAAGCTTGGTCACAGTGCCCTCGACGATAGCGCCGACGGGGTACTTCTTGACCAGTGCGCGCCACGGATCCTCGGTGGTCTGCTTGAGACCCAGGGAGATGCGCTCGCGGTTGAGGTCGACGTCGAGAACCTCGACCTCGACCTCCTGGCCGACCTTGACAACCTCGGAAGGATGGTTGACGTGGTTCCAGGAGAGCTCGGAGATGTGGATGAGGCCGTCGATACCGCCGAGGTCGACGAAGGCGCCGAAGTCGACGATGGAGGAAACGGTGCCCTGGAGACGCATGCCAGACTTGAGCTTGGACAGGATCTCGGAGCGCTCGGCCTTACGGGACTCCTCGAGCACGACGCGACGGGAGAGGACGACGTTGTTGCGGTTGCGGTCCATCTCGATGACGCGGGCCTCGATGCGGGTGCCCATGTAAGAGGTGAGGTCCTTGACGCGACGGAGGTCGACGAGGGAAGCGGGCAGGAAGCCACGCAGGCCGATGTCGAGGATCAGGCCGCCCTTGACAACCTCGATAACCTCGCCCTCGACGTTCTCGCCGGAGTTGAACTTCTCCTCGATGCGGTTCCAAGCACGCTCGTACTCGGCACGCTTCTTGGACAGGACCAGACGACCGTCCTTGTCCTCCTTCTGGAGAACCAGAGCCTCGATGGGATCACCGAGTGCAACGATGTCTGCAGGGTTAGCGTCCTTGCGGATGGACAGCTCGCGGACCGGGATAACGCCCTCGGACTTGAATCCGATGTCAACGAGCACCTCGTCATGCTCGATCTTAACGACAGTGCCGTTAACGAGATCGCCCTCATCAAAGTCGGTAATCGTACCGTCGATGAGGTTGTTCATCTCCTCCTCGTTGACATCGTCAAGAGAGAAAATGGACGAGTTCTGAATCTCACTCAAAGGTGGACCCCTTTCGAACTACGGGGCCCCGATTGCTAGGACCTACAGAAGGGTGCGACAAGCACACAACGTTTAGGAACACTCGGGAGCCGACAGATACTAATGTGACGCTTATGCAATCACGTTCGTATAGGTTACGGGGAAATGAGTTCGATTTCAAGCGTGAACTGCGATTTTTTACTCGTGTGGAGACTTTTTCGTAATCTTATGAACACACGTCTCCGCAACTTGACGATAACCAGCCAGGCATTCGGCTTTGGGGTAAAGTATCCGGAGCCAACGATTCTAGATCGATTTTTCGAGAAAGGTGCCCGCGTGCTCAAAGCAGTCGTTTTCGATATGGACGAAACGCTTCTTAGCATCAACCTCAACGCGTTCATCCTTCGCTATTTTAAGGATGTCTCTTCGATGCTCGCGGATATCGGGCGCCGCAGCCGCGGTGGCACGATGGCGCGCCTCGGCACCATCCTGGTCGACCTCAACGCCAATCGCCGCAGCGGCACGGACAACCGCACCAATCTTGAGTTTTACCAAGAAGAGGTCGAGCGCCGATGCGGGATCTGCCTCTCCGATCCCCTCATCTACGAGGCGTTTACCTACTATGACCGCGAAATTCTTCCGTACAAGAACGACGAGGTCATTAACGCCCACGCTATGCCGGGCGCGCACGCCGCGCTCCAGGCCGTACAGGACGCCGGACTGCGTTGCGCGCTCTTTACCAACCCCAGCTTTCCGCAGGGGGCCATCGAGTGCCGCATGGGTTGGGGCGACCTGGCCGACGCCCCCTTTGAACTCGTGACGCACATGGGAAACACCACCCGCTGCAAGCCCGATGCCACCTACTATCTAGAGCAGCTTCAGGTGATGGGGCTCGAGCCACACGAGGTCCTTATGGTGGGCAACGATCCCAAACGCGACTTCCCGTCCCCCGATTGCGGCATCCAAACCGCCTTTGTGGGCCAAGGAAAACCGGGACGCGCCACCTGGCGCGGAACCATGGAAGATTTCGCCCACGACCTTAACGCCGTAATCGAAGCCTTCTACGAACACCAAATAGCCAACGAACTGTCCTAGCACACTTGGGTTTTGCCGATCATGATGTTGAGGATCTCGACGTCGGTATCTTTCATACCCACACGGCCCACGTAGCCCATGCTGGCGATTGTCTGCTCAACGGTATCTTGGATCAGGCCCTCGCCGGCGCGGAAGCCGCGACCCTGCATGGCCATATCATGGCCCAGAATCGCCGCATCGACGGCAGCCGAGATCTTGGCGGCACAGCTCGCCTTGGCGCCGTCGCACACGATGCCGCCCACGTTACCGAGCGTATTCGAGACCGTCGCGCCAATCTGCTCGCGCGTGCCACCGCACAGCCAGGTAATCGCAGCGCCGGCGCCGCACGCGGCGCAAATAGCACCGCAAAACGCCGAGAGCGCACCAATATAGCTCTTGATATGCACGGCGATAAGATCGGACAGCATCACGGCGCGCACCAGGCGCTCGTGGTCGCAACGCAGGTACTCGGCATACTCCATGACGGGCAATGCGCAGGTAATGCCCTGATTGCCCGAGCCGCACACAATGGCGACCGGCAGCGCGCAGCCGTTCATGCGGGCGTCGGACCCGGCGGCCGCACGGGCACGGGCACGGCAGGCGACGTCATCGGCACGAGCACCCAGCAGCGTGCGGCCCACCTCGGCGCCCCAAGCGTGCGCAAGGCCCTCGGCACTGATTGCACCATTCAGCTCAATCTGACGCTCAACGGCAGCGCGGGCGTCCTCAATGTCACCGTCCTCGATAAAGTCGATGATGGTCTCGATCGACATGGGCGTGTCGGCGTTATCTGCCGCCCGCTCGGCCACGACGCGCTCGGCGCAGGCGGCACACTCCCCCGCCGACTTGCCGCACACCGGAATACCGTCGAGCGTATGGCACGTGACATTAGTGTGGTGGTCGGTAATCTCGACGACCGCGGTATGGCCTCCGGCCGTGGCAGTCACCTTGATGTAGAGGTTGGGCACACCCTCGACAAGCGACACATCGCAGTAGCCGGCGTCGGCGAGGAGCTCGGCCACGCGTGCACGGTCTTCATCGTTAACGCTCTCGAGCACCTCGAGAGCGCTCTTAGCGTCGCCACCCACGGCACCCAGCACGGCTGCCGCCTCAATACCGTGCATACCACCCGAGTTGGGCACGGTCACGCTCTTGACGTTCTTGATGATGTTGCCCGAGCAGGCAACGTCCATATGATCGGGTTCGCAACCGAGCGTCTGGCTCGCCAGCGCTGCTGCATAGGCAACGGCAATGGGCTCGGTGCAGCCGAGTGCACAGACAAGTTCGCGGTTCAAAACATCGCAAAACGCGGCATCACGGATGGAATCGGTGGGCATAGGTATCTCCTGCTTGCATAACGGGCTGGACTCTCAAAAAAGTTAGCTCCTTTATTTGATAACAATGCATCAAAAACCGCAACCATGGTTCCGGCAGACGGCGCTCAAGCGCAAACTGACGAAATTCATTCACAAGAAGTCGGTCTTGTTGCCTGCTAAAGCGTTTGACCAAAAAACGCTCGAGCGTTTACGCAAAAGTCGCGCTATCATGCAGTCGAACGCGGTAAACACCTTTAGCATTTGCGCCGCACAGACCAGAGAGGAACCATCCATGAAGATCGGTATCGGTAACGACCACGCCGCCGTCGAGCTCAAGAACATCATTTCCGAGCACCTGAAGGAGCGCGGCTGCGAGGTCGTGAACTTTGGCACCGACACCTCCGAGAGCTTCGATTACCCCATCGCCGGCTACAAGGTGGGTAAGGCCGTGGCCAACGGTGACGTCGACCTGGGTATCCTGATCTGCGGTACCGGTGTCGGCATCAGCCTGGCCGCCAACAAGGTCGAAGGTGTTCGCGCCGTCGTATGCTCCGAGCCCTTCAGCGCCAAGCTCTCCCGCATGCACAACAACACCAACGTGCTCGCCTTTGGCGCCCGCGTCGTGGGCTCCGAGCTCGCCAAGATGATCGTCGACGAGTGGCTCGACGCCGAGTTTGAGGGTGGTCGTCACGAGCGTCGCGTTAACCTCCTCAACGAGATCGATCACACGCGCGGCCTTAAGATCGTCGACGAAGCCTAAACTATTCAGTGCCACAAGCTAACAGCAGGGGCCCGCTCGGAACACATGACCGAGCGGGCCCCTGCATAGATTTTGGAATAAAAGGGCGCCGCGGATGGAGTTCCGCGGCGCCCAAGCCACACGCTAACAGCTTTAAGGAGTCAAAGCTGGTTTAGCCAAAGAAGCGCTTGATCTCAATCTCGGCGTTCTCCAGGCAGTCGGAGCCGTGGATCACGTTGGCGTTGACATCGACGGCAAAGTCGCCGCGGATGGTACCAGGAGCAGCCTCAAGCGGGTTGGTAGCGCCCATGAGGGTGCGCATCTTAGCAACAGCGGAGAGACCGGAAACGACCATCTTGACGACCGGACCGCTCGTCATAAAGTCGCAGAGACCGCCAAAGAAGGGCTTGTCGGCCAGATGGGCGTAGTGCTCCTCGACGGTAGCGCGCTCGAGCGTGGTCATCTCCATGCGCTCGATGACAAGGCCGCTGCGCTCAATGCGAGCAACAATCTCGCCGATCTTGCGATCGCGCACGGCGTCGGGCTTAATCATGATGAAGGTCTTCTCGATAGCCATAAAAGTAGCCTTTCAAGTAGGTTCGCGCGTGCCCAAGTCCCATTCCGGCACCCGCCTGGACTGCATCGTAACAGAGTTTTAGCTGCAGTTAAACAAAAAGCTGTTTATTGAAACGTTGCAATTTATTAAAGCGCTCCATATGTGTCACTTCTGTTTCGAAGCCCGATTAGAGTACCATCCGACCGCCCATCAACCGCATCGAACCGAGCGGACGGTCGGTTGTCGCCCGTGAACGCACCCCCTTCACAACCTGCCCAAAGGTCCTACAGAAGTTCTCGACAAGCCCCTCCCCCATAGCAACAAAATACGGGCGCCCGCAACAGCAGACGCCCGTAAAGCGAAAACGATTTATCAATAAATGGACAAAACCGCTTCAGCCAAACCCTTACTTTGCCCCGTGACCCATCTCGACGACCTTGGTTAGCGATCCAAACACGCCTTCGTCGGTCACGAGCTGCGCCTCGGCACGCTGCAGCTGAACGACAACGGCGGCAGGGGCGGTACCGCCCTCGGTCGTGCGCGCGGCGACAATCGACGGGATGTCGAGCGCCTCGGTAA
>CAUASQ010000071.1 GCA_958431945.1 uncultured Collinsella sp.
GTCATTCCTTTCGGGTTACAGCCCTGTGGGCTATGCGAGCTCATCGGCAATAGCTTCGACCTGCTCGGCCGTTTCGCACGAATACACACGAACGTCGCTCAACGTACGCTTGACCAAGCCGGACAGCGTTTTGCCGGGGCCGACCTCAATAAACGTGTCGATGCCTTGATCCTGCAGAGCATGCAGCGTGTCGACCCAGCGCACGGCATGACTCACCTGGTTGGCCAGCACCTCCGATGCCGCCTGCGGGTCGGCCGGATAGGGCGCCGCTGTCATATTTGCCATAACAGGAATGAGCAACGGGGACGGCGCGTGACCGGCATCGATATATGCAGCAAGGCCACAGGTCGCCTCGGCCATATAGGGGCTATGGAATGCACCCGACACCGCGACCTTCATGGCCCGGCCACCAGCCTCTTTTACCAGGACGTCGAGGGTCTGCAACGCATCGGTCGCTCCGGCCACAACCGTCTGCTGGGGGCTGTTGTAGTTGACCGGCCAACAGTCCTCGCCGGCCTGTTTTGCCAAGCCCTCGACCTGCGCCGCATCGAGTTTGATGACGGCGCGCATGCCGCCGGAGTGGCGCTCAGCCGCCGTGGCCATCAATGCCGCGCGCTCACACACGAGCTCAAAGCCCGCTCGTGTATCGAACGCCCCCGCAAAGGTGAGCGCGGCGACCTCGCCCAGCGAGAATCCCGCACAGGCGGCAGGCACCACGCCGCGCTCACGCAGGGCGACGGCGACAGCCAAGTCGTGCACGAACACGCAAGGCTGTGTGTTCTCGGTCTGCGAGAGCTCCTCCTTGGAGGCGCTCCGGCACTGCTCACTGGTTCCCGGACGCACCTCGTCGGCGATCGCAAACACCTCGGCAGCCGCCGGTGATGCCTCGATGAGGTCGACGCCCATCGCGGGATGCTGGGCACCCTGACCGGCAAACAGAAACGCTACGCTACCCATGCGGACGCACCCTTCAGGACATGCTCGGCGCCATCGACCAGATCGTTGACGATTTCGCGTGCGCTCTGGCGTTCGTTGACCATGCCGGCAATCTGTCCGCACAAATACGAACCCTCTTCGTAATTACCGTCCTTTGCGGCTTTACGAAGCGCGCCCGTGCCCATGGCCCCAAGCTCCTCGGGGCTTGCGCCCGCCGCCTCGTTCTTGGCATACGCGTTGGTGAAGGGGCTCTTGAGGGCGCGAACCGGATGTCCCGTCGAACGGCCAGTCGCGCGCGTCGAGGTGTCTCCCGCCTTGAGCACCAGCTCTTTGTATTGCTCGGAGACGGTACACTCATCGGCAACGAGAAAACGCGTGCCCACTTGGACGCCAGCGGCGCCAAGCATAAAGACGGCCGCCACCCCGCGGCCATCGGCGATGCCGCCAGCCGCAACCACGGGAATATCGACCGCATCGACAACCTGCGGCACCAGCGCCATCGTCGAGGTCTCGCCAATATGGCCGCCTGATTCGGTGCCCTCGGCAACCACGGCAGTTGCTCCGCGACGCGCTACGAGACGCGCCAGCGCAACCGAAGCCACAACGGGAATAACCTTGATGCCTGCATCGCTCCAGGCCTTCATGTACTTGGTGGGATTGCCGGCACCGGTCACCACAACGGGCACCCGCTCATCAATCACCACTTGTGCGACCTCGTCGACAAACGGACTCATGAGCATAACGTTGACGCCAAAGGGCTTATCCGTCTTGGCGCGCAGCTCGTGAATCTGATCGCGCAGCCAGTTTGCGTCGGCATTCATGGCCGCGATAATGCCTAAGCCGCCCGCCTCGGACACGGCAGATGCCAGCGAGGCATCGGCAATCCAGGCCATGCCACCCTGGAACACGGGTTTTTCGATGCCGAGCAGATCGCAGAGAGGAGACTTGAGCATCACTACTTCTCCAATGCCGCCTCGACCGTATCGACGAACTCGCCGACCGTCTTGGGGTTCTCCTCGGTATCGAGCTCAATGCCAAACTCGTCCTCGACGGCGACGAGGATCTCGACGGTGCCCAGACTGTCGAGGCCAATCTCCTCGAGCGTGGACTCGGGCTTCATCTCGACGTCGTCAAGGCCAGCGGTCTCGCGGATAACGTCGCAAACGCGCTCGAAGGTCTTCTGATCTGCCATGGTAGTTCTCCTTTGTTTGTGCCCTAGGGGCGTTTTTATTTCCTATGTGCGACTACTTCCAACGAAGCAGATAGCCACCTATATCCAGACCGGCGCCAAATCCAACGAGGGCGATGGTGTCGTCCTCATTCAGTGCGTCGGTACGTGCCAGCCGGTCAAGCGCAAAGGGAATGCAGGCGCTCGAAATGTTGCCGGTCTCGCGTAGCGTTCGAACCACGCGCTCGTCTGGCACGCCGAGACGCTTGACCGCCTGACTCAGGATTCGTTCGTTAGCCTGATGGAATACAAAATGATCGATGTCTTCGACCGAAATGCCCGCATCGCTCGCAAGCTTATGGACCGTGTCGCAGATGGCGTTGACGCCGAACTTGAACACGCGGCGACCATTCATGGACAGCACGCTCGCGCTATCTGCGGAGTCCTTAAACGGCGAGGTGCCGACCAGACCGGGAACGCGCAACGTCTCGACGTCGGGCGCCGTCGAAAGCTCAACGGCAAGGGGGTTGTCTCCCCCAGCTTCAATCACTGCGGCGCCTGCCCCATCGCCAAAAAGCACGCAGGTGGCACGGTCGGTCCAGTCGAGCGCGCGCGTCATCTGCTCGGCAGCAACAACAAGCACGCGCTCGGCACGGCTGCGAGCGATATAGCCCTCGGCGACATCGAGCGCAAATACGAAGCCGGCACAAGCCGCCGAGACATCGAAGGCAGGGCACGTCGCGCCTAGTCGCTCAGCAACGGCACACGCCTCAGCGGGAACAAGGTGGTCACCCGTCGTCGTCGAGCAGACGATCAGATCCAGCTGGCTCGCGTCGATTCCGGACACCTGGAGTGCCCGCTCGCTCGCCGCTACTGCAAGGTCGTCAAGTGACTCGGTGGTGCAGACGTGGCGGCTCTTGATACCTGTGCGGGTAAAAATCCACTCATCCGAGGTATCGAGGAACTCAGACAGCTCGTCATTGGAAACACTGCGCTCAGGAAGTGCCGAACCTGTTCCAAGAATCGTGAAACCCATCACTAACCTCCTTTGAGTTGTTGACGTGTTTACATCGACCAAGAGAGGATAACGCATTTCAGTCTTTGTTGACGTGTTAACATTAAATTGTCCAAATGCGACAAAGGCTTCACATTGTGTCTATCTCTCGACACCATTGCGTCATTCACTTATTCAATAAGGAGGTAGCAGCCGCTATGGATGCCCAATTAACGATTGTCGACGTAACCGGATCGACCAACGATGACCTGCTCGAGGCAGGAAAACAGGGTGCGCCGCACGGCACAGGACTTGCCGCCCGCGCGCAAACGGCAGGACGCGGCCGGCGCGGCCACAAGTGGGATTCAACCGCCGGCAACCTATTGCTTTCGATTGTCCTGCGTCCATGCGTTAATCCCGCAAAGTACTCTGGTCTTGCCGCCGTCAGCGGCCTAGCGGTGCTCGAAGCACTCGAAAAGCAGGGTCTTGCAAACGAGATTCGCCTTAAATGGCCCAACGACCTGGTCGCGCGAGGACGCAAGCTCGGCGGCATTCTGGTCGAGGCCGCACGCGACAACAAAGGCAACCCCTTTGCGGTCTGTGGCATCGGCGTTAACGTGAACTATGTGCCCGCGGAGGTTCCCGATGGCGGCCTGCCAGCAATCGGCCTGTTAGACCTCAACAAGAACGTTCCCGCCGTCGATGTGCTACTCAAGGAGGTCTATCACGCCGTCGTAAACGCTGTGGACGCGTGGGCAGATCTGCTCAACGCCATGGAAGAAAACGCTGGACCGCTCGTGCCCGTCCATGGCGAATATGTCGCTCACCTCAATTGGATTGGGGAGCACGTTATCGCCCGCTCCCCCGCAGGAGACGAACTGGCGCGAGGCGTCTTTAAAACCGTCGATGCCTTTGGTCGCGCATGTATCGAAACGGAAGACGGCTTGCGATCCTTCCATTTTGAGGAGGCATCGCTGCGTCCCTTGAGCGAATAGGGCGCCGCAACCACCTACTCGGCAGCATTACCCCGCAGTCCAAACCATCATTCAAAACAAAAGGGCCCCGCTACCGTAACGGCAGCGGGGCCCTGTAAGCTATGAGCGATATCGCTTAGAGCTTGATGTCGATGTCGACGCCAGCGGGGAGGTCGAGACGCATGAGCGAATCAACAGTGCCCGAGGTGGGGTCGAGGATGTCGATGAGGCGCTTGTGGGTGCGCATCTCGAACTGCTCACGGGAGTCCTTGTTCACGTGCGGCGAGCGGATAACCGTGTACAGGTTGCGCTCGGTGGGCAGGGGGACAGGACCGGAAACGCGAGCGCCGGTCTTCTGAGCGGTCTCGACGATGAGCTTCGCGGACTGATCGACGACCTCGTGATCATAGCCCTTGAGGCGAATGCGGATCTTCTGGGTAGCCAACTTAAACCTCCAAAGAGTGCGAGAGATGTTCTCGCGGATTACGTAACAGGGAGCTCGAACTTAGGCGTTCTTGCTCATGACCTCGTCCACGATGGACTTGGGCGCGGGCTCATAAGAGTCGAACTGCATCGTGTAGGATGCACGGCCCTGGGTCTGGGAGCGAAGGTCGGTAGCGTAACCGAACATCTCGCCCAGCGGCACCTTGGCACGGATGAGCTTGCTGTTCTTGCGATCCTCCATGCCCTCGATCTTGCCGCGGCGACCGGAGAGGTTGCCCATAACGTCGCCCATGTACTGCTCGGGGGTCTCGACCTCGACAGCCATGATCGGCTCGAGCAGCTGCGGATCGGACTTCTTGAGGGCGTCCTTGATAGCCATGGAACCGGCGATCTTGAAGGCGGCCTCGGAGGAGTCGACCTCGTGGTAAGAACCGTCGAACAGGGTGACCTTAACGTCGAGGACCGGGAAGCCGGCGATAACACCGGTGTTCAGGGCCTCCTGGATGCCCTTGTCGATGGACGGGATGTACTCCTTGGGCACGACGCCGCCGACGATAGCGTTGACGAACTCGTAGCCGAAGCCCTCCTCCATCTTCTCGAGCTTGATGACGGCGTGGCCGTACTGACCGCGACCACCGGACTGACGGACGAACTTGCCCTCAGCCTTCTCGACGTCGTGACCAGCGGTCTCGCGGTAGGCAACCTGGGGCTTACCAACGTTAGCGTCAACCTTGAACTCGCGGAGCAGACGGTCGACGATGATCTCGAGGTGCAGCTCGCCCATGCCGGCGATGATGGTCTGGCCGGTCTCGTGGTTGGTGGACACCTGGAAGGTCGGGTCCTCCTCGGCGAGCTTGGTCAGAGCCAGGGACATCTTGTCCTGCTCGGCCTTGGTCTTGGGCTCGATGGCAACGTCGATAACGGGCTTAGCGAACTCGATCTTCTCGAGGACAATCTCCTTGCCCTCAGCGCACAGGGTGTCGCCGGTGGTGGAGTTCTTGAAGCCGACGCAAGCGACGATGTCGCCGGCGGCGGCGTCGTCACGGTCGATACGCTCGGCGGCGTTCATCTCGAGGATGCGGCCGAGGCGCTCGCGCTGACCGTTGGAAGCGTTGACCACGTAGGAGCCGGACTCGGCACGGCCGGAGTAAACGCGGACATAGGTGAGCTTACCGACGAACGGGTCGGTCATGATCTTGAAGACCAGGCCGGAGAAGGGCTCGTCGAAGGAAGGATGACGCTGAATCTCCTCGCCGGTGTCCGGATCGGTACCGGTGACGGCCTCAACGTCGAGCGGGCTGGGCAGGTAGTCGACGACAGCGTCGAGCAGCTCCTGAACGCCCTTGTTCTTGTAGGCGGAACCCACGAAGACGAGGTTGAGCTCGTTGGCCAGAACGCCCTTGCGCAGAGCAGCCTTGAGCTCCTCGACGGTGAAGTCCTCCTCCATGAGGATCTTCTCCATGAGCTCGTCGTCAAAGCTGGCAGCAGCGTCAAGGAGCTCCTCGCGCTTGGTGGCAGCGATGTCGGCAAACTCAGCCGGGATCTCGTCCATCGGCTCGGGGTAGGTCATGCCCTTCTCGTCGGCCTTGAAGTCCCATGCAGTCATGGTGACCAGGTCGATGACGCCCCAGAAGTTGTCCTCGGCGCCCATCGGGACCTGAGCGGCCACAGCATTGGCGTCGAGACGATCCTTCATGGTCTCGATAGCGTTGAAGAAGTCAGCGCCCACGCGGTCATACTTGTTGATGAAGGCGATGCGGGGGACGTTGAAGGTGGAAGCCTGACGCCAAACGGTCTCAGACTGGGGCTGAACGCCGGCAACGGCGTCGAAGACGGCGACAGCGCCATCGAGGACGCGCAGGCAGCGCTCGACCTCGGCGGTGAAGTCAACGTGGCCCGGGGTGTCGATGATCTGGATGCGGTAGTCCTTACCGTCCTTGTTCCAGAAGCAGGTGGTAGCAGCGGAGGTAATGGTTACGCCGCGCTCCTGCTCCTGAACCATCCAGTCCATGGTGGCAGCGCCCTCATGGACCTCACCGATCTTGTGGGTCTTACCGGTGTAGTAAAGAATACGCTCGGTCGTGGTGGTCTTACCGGCATCGATGTGGGCCATGATGCCGATGTTACGGGTATCGGAAAGCTTGTACTTAGGCTTAGCCATGTTAGTTCCTTACCTTAACTTACCAACGATAGTGAGAGAACGCGCGGTTGGCCTCGGCCATCTTGAAGACGTCCTCACGCTTCTTGACGGAAGCGCCCAGGCCGTTGGAAGCGTCGAGGATCTCGTTGGCGAGACGCTCGGCCATGGTCTTCTCCTTGCGAGCGCGGGAGAAGTTGACGATCCAGCGGATACCCAGAGCGGTGGAACGACGGGAGTTGACCTCCATCGGGACCTGATAGGTAGCGCCACCGACACGCTTGGGCTTAACCTCGAGCGTGGGCTTGACGTTGTCCATAGCCTTCTTGAAGGTAGCGAGAGCGTCGCCACCCTCGGACTTCTCGGCAACGATCTCGAAAGCGGTGTAAACGATGCGCTCAGCGGTGGCCTTCTTGCCGTCAAGAAGGACCTTGTTGATGAGCTGAGTCACCAGGCGGTTGTTGTAAACGGCGTCAGGCTGAACCTCACGACGATTAGCTGCTGCACGACGCGGCATGTGAAATCTCCTTAAGTGTCTACCGTGCGGCGCTTAGGCGGCACACGGCGAAAGTATCAAAACGTTATCTGGCTTATTTAGCCTTGGGGCGCTTAGCACCGTACTTGGAACGGGCCTGCATACGGTTCTGGACCGGAGCAGCGTCGTAGGCGCCACGGATGACGTGATAACGGACACCAGGGAGGTCACGGACACGACCGCCGCGGACGAGCACGATGGAGTGCTCCTGCAGGTTGTGGCCCTCACCCGGGATGTAAGCAGTAACTTCGATGCCGTTGACGAGGCGAACACGGGCAACCTTACGAAGAGCCGAGTTCGGCTTCTTGGGGCTCGTGGTGAAGACGCGGGTGCACACGCCGCGCTTCTGGGAGTTGTGCTGCAGGGCAGCGTTCTTGGACTTCTTGGGCACGGAACGACGGCCCTGGCGAACCAGCTGGTTAATAGTAGGCAAAGCGTACTCCTTCTCGAATGATTCCAGCTTTCTGTAAAGTGCAACGGCTTGAATCGAGGGGTCAGCATCCCCCTACGAAACACGCAGTTCGATAGGATACGTGGCGTTAGCTGTGTCGTCAACAGACCACGCCGCCGGGCGTATCCTAAAATACCCACATTTCCGCAAAGCCTACACAAAAGGAATCCCCTTCTGTGCGCGGGGGCAGATTCCCAGAACGGGCCGCCCGCTGTTTAAGTTTGCTGCTCTACAGTCCTGGCTCGCACGGAGGCCACATTAAGTGGCCTCCGGCTCGTGCGGAACTCGCGACAAACTTAAACCGCAGGCCGCCCGGTCCGGGAATCCGACATGCTCGTCGAGGCAACGCTACCTGCCAAAAAGGGACAGGTTTATTTTGGTCGGTTTTATCTGGGGAAACGTCGCGCTCCAGCGGTAATCTGCTCTCATCTGTCGCATGGAAATCGGCGGCGTTTCCATTTGACGCAAAAGAGGCCGCTTCCCCTAGTAGGAAGCGGCCTCAAACCTTACGAATAGACGATAGTAAAGGGCTCTTCCGTTTCGGTCTCTCCTGTTGACGTGCACCTCGTGCCCTCAAGCGTTACTGAGACCACTTGGTCGACATCAATCAACTTCGTTGGGACCCAGATGTTCTCTCCGCTATTGCGCGTATAAGAAAAATATAAGTTGAACGCCCCTGCGTCGTCATCTTCGATAATCTGCTCCGATCCATCCTTGTAGGTAACCGTC
>CAUASQ010000072.1 GCA_958431945.1 uncultured Collinsella sp.
ATCCGTGCCGGCATTGGTGGTATAGATTCGAACAGGCATGGTCCTCCGCTCAAACCGTTCGCAATAATCAATGCATCCATCCTACCCGCCCAAGCGGACACATTGCCACCGCAGTTCCATCTTTTGGTACAAAGCAACCTGAACCCAACGCACCAGCCGATTGCAGGCATATAAAAACCGCCCCCGGAGGGACGGTTCTTCGTAATTCAATGTTGTCGCTGGCCTACTCGCCATCCTCCAACTTAATGAGGATCTTGCGGTAGCCACCGTACTCGCCGTTCAGCGCCTTTGAAACGCGGCTCACCGTGGTGGACGAAGCGCCGGTACGGGCCTGAACCTCAACATAAGGCTCGCCCTCGTCCAAATAGCGCGCAACCTGCAAACGCTGAGAAAGGTCGCAAATCTCGCGCGGCGTGCAGATATCGGTCAAAAACGCTTGGATATCCTTCTCGTCGTCCAAAAGGCTAAATGCGTGGACCAGCTGCTTGACATCAGGCTTGTCAAACATGTTCTCGATATTCATCGATCACCGCCAAACCCGCCAAAAGGCATCGAAGTTGATACTGACATCGGGCATCGTTCACCCGTTCTATGCAATAGGGCAACGCCTGTGGCTTTTGCCCGTAGCAGTGTAGCACACCACCAAACTAAAGCGACAAGACTCTCTGCCAGCGGCGCGTTTTTCAGGACGAACGCCGTTTAGAAACCATATGCGCACGTAAGCTCCACGAATATTTGAGACAATGGGCGCCCAAACACCGCGGCGCGCCCGCGCAACCATCCAGGTCGCCGCCGTAAGCCGCTTCACGCGACGCCAGCAATCCCGGCGCAAGAAAGGATTCACGCCATGCGCTTTATGCTTAACTGGCTCTTCACCTCGATCGCCATCGCGATCGCCACGTTCCTCGTCCCCGGTATCCAACCCTTCGGCTTTGCCGAGACCTGGGTCTGCTTTGCCTTTGTGGGACTGTTCCTGAACATTGTCGATTCGTTCGTCAAACCGTTCCTGACCGTCATCTCACTGCCGCTCACTATTATTACGCTTGGTGTTTTTCAGCTCGTAGTCAACAGCTTTATGCTCGAGCTGGCCAGCTACCTGTCGGTCAATCTGCTGGGCGCGGGCATCTCCATCGCCAGCTTTGGATCGGCCTTTATGGGCAGTATCCTGGTATCCATCACGCGCAGCATCCTCGACAGCATCGCCGAGGACTAAAACGGCCATTCCGGCCGTGCCCGTCTCAACAGCCCAAAACGAAGGCCGCCCATCGCAAAAATGGGCGGCCTTCTTATTTGTCAAGTCTCAAAGGGCGAGAGAATCTACCATTTCTACCCCGTCCCCAAATGGCAGGTGTGGGTTAGATGACGTAGTCGTAGCCATGGTTGGGAGCGACAAGTTGATCGAGTGTCACACCGTCGAGGTAGTCGTTGATGAGCTTGTCCAGGTTCTTCCACACGTCGAGCGTGGGGCACTCATCCGAGCGTGAGCAGCCCTTGCAGTCGCCATCCAGGCATGCAACCGGTGCCAGACTGCCCTCGGTCAGGCGCAGGATCTCGCCCACCGTGTACTGCTCGGGCGGGCGCGTGAGCACGTAACCGCCGCCCTTGCCGCGCATGCCCGAAAGCATGTTGGCGCGCACGAGCGTAGCCAAGATGTTCTCGAGATATTTCTCGGAAATCCCCTGTCGCGCCGCGATCTCTTTGAGCGGGATGCGACCGGCCGCCTGGTGCTCGGCCAGATCGACCATAACGCGCAGGGCATATCTGCCCTTTGTAGAAACCAACATGTATAGTGCTGCCTTTCGGTCATTTAGTCCGTAGAAATTCTAGCCGAAAAATTGGTTTTGAAAATACCCGTTCCGGTCAAGATGGTTAATCAGCTCGTAATAATCTTCTATTTCCTATTGCATTACTAGGCTTTAGTGTCTAGTATGCTTCCCAACAGCTAAACGAACAACCTATAAGGTTTATGGGTTTAGCTGCTACACGCACCGTGAAACCACACGGCAACCAGCAACTTGAACACTTTGGAGGTTCACCATGAGCAAGGTTTACACGTCCATCGATCAGCTTATCGGCCACACCCCGCTCCTGGAGCTCACTCACTTTGAGGCCGACGAGGACCTCAAGGCTCGTGTGCTCGTCAAACTCGAATACTTCAACCCCGCCGGGTCAGTTAAAGACCGCGTCGCCAAGAACATGATTGACGAGGCCGAGAAGGCAGGCAAGCTCGTGCGCGGCGGCGACTACACCATCATCGAGCCCACGAGCGGCAACACCGGCGTCGGCATCGCCTCGGTGGCGGCCGCCCGCGGCTACAAGGTGATCATCACCATGCCCGAGACCATGTCCGTCGAGCGCCGCAAGCTGATGCAGGCATACGGTGCGCAGCTCGTGCTCACCGACGGCTCCAAGGGCATGAAGGGCGCTATCGCCAAGGCAGAGGAACTGCAGAAGGAGACTCCCAACAGCATCATCGCCGGCCAGTTTGTGAACCCCGCCAACCCCGCCATCCACAAGGCCACGACCGGCCCCGAGATCTGGGACGACACCGACGGCAAGGTCGACATCTTCGTCGCCGGCGTCGGCACCGGTGGTACCGTGACCGGCGTGGGCGAGTTCCTCAAGGAGCAGAACCCCGAGATTAAGGTCGTCGCCGTCGAGCCCGCCACCTCCCCGGTGCTCTCCAAGGGCCAGGCCGGCCCGCACAAGATCCAGGGCATCGGCGCCGGCTTTGTGCCCGACGTCCTCGACACCCGGGTCTACGACGAGATCATCCCCGTCGAGAACGACGACGCCTTTGCCACCGGCCGCGCCGTGGGCCACAAGGAGGGTGTGCTCGTGGGCATTTCGTCCGGTGCCGCCGTGTGGGCCGCGCTGCAGCTGGCCAAGCGCCCCGAAAACGAGGGCAAGACCATCGTGGCCCTGCTTGCCGACACCGGCGAGCGCTACCTGTCCACGGCACTGTTCCAGGACTAAGGGCCCGTCACTTGTCGATAGGCCCATGGCATGCCGGCCTATCCTCTCTTCTGGCTGCCTGAGCCCATCTCGTTAGGGTGTCCCACGAGACGTCCGAACTTGCTACAATGTCTGCGGCGCGGAACCAGCCTCCCGCGCCGCTTTTCTTTTTTGGCCACATGCCACCAAGGAGAACCTCCCCATGCACAACAAGCGCGTGCTCGTCGCCATGAGCGGCGGCGTCGATTCTAGCGCGACCGCGTACCTGCTCAAAAGCCAGGGCTACGAATGCGTCGGCGCCACCATGCGCCTCACCTGCCCCGCGCCCGATCCCGTCACGGGCATGAGTAAGGTCGACCGCGACATCGCCGATGCAAAGGCTGTCGCCGAGTGCCTGGGGATGCCCCACCATGTGCTCGACCTGCAGCAGGCCTTCGACCGCAACGTTATCGAGCGCTTCGTGACCGCCTATCAGGAGGGGCTGACGCCCAACCCATGCATCATCTGCAACCGCCACATTAAGTTTGGCGCATTGCTGGATGCGGCGCTGGATATGGGCTGCGACTACATCGCAACGGGTCATTACGCCAAAACAAGCCAGACAGTAGACGGCACCTGGCAGCTGCATCGCGGCGAAGATCCCAAAAAGGACCAGAGCTACTTTTTATATTCGCTTACGCAGGAGCGCCTGGCGCACACGATCTTTCCGCTGGCAGGCCTAGACAAAGAGCGCGACGTGCGCCGCATAGCCGCCGAGCAAGGCTTTACCAACGCCCAGAAGGCCGAAAGCGAGGACATCTGCTTTATTCCAGACGGTGACTACGCGGGCTATATCGAGCGCCGCTGCGGACATCCCGCTGCACCGGGCGACATTGTGTGGCGCGACGGCAGCGTGGTCGGACGCCATAACGGCGCGTTGCGCTATACCATCGGCCAGCGCAAGGGCTTGGGCGTCGCGATGGCGCATCCCGTGTATGTGACGGGCGTCGATGCCGCCAACAACACCGTGCATCTGGGCGAGGCCGAGGACCTAACGGCCACAGCACTCACGGCCGACGACTGGATCTGGAGCGCGCCGGCAGAGCGCATGGAGGCCGAGCTGGATGCCGGCGGCATTCGCGTAGGCGCCAAATACCGCTACCGTCAGAAAGACCAGGCAGCGACCCTTACGCGTGACGAAGACGGGCAAATGCTGCTAACTTTTGACGAGCCGCAACGAGCCATCGCCCCCGGACAGGCCGTTGTGGTCTACCGCGGCGACATCGTCTTCGGCGGGGGCACGGTGACCGGCGCACTTAAGTAGCCCCATCCCCTTCATAAATTGCGGTGAAATAGGGACTGTTTAAGCGTTTAAAACCGCCAAACAGTCCCTATTTCACCGCAACTTAGAGAGGACGGCCTCGGTCGGTACTGCCGTATCAGCCGAGGCCGCTGCATCGCTAGCGCTGTACGTAGGCGTGGACGAGCTCGAAGGTGTTGCGCACGCCGTCCATGTGGCTACGCTCGTAGTTGTGGCTCGCATACACGCCGGGGCCGATCAGACCATGGCGAATGTCGTAGCCGGCAGAGAGCGTGGCTTCGACGTCCGAACCGTAATGCGGATACACGTCGATAGCGTAATCGAGCTCAAGCTCGCGCGCGATATTGGACAGCGCCGTCACCAGGTCGTAGTTGTACGGACCGCCCGAATCCTTGGCGCAGATCGACACCATGTGCTCGGTGCAGCCTAGGTCGTCGCCCACGCAGCCCATGTCCACGCTGATCATCTCGCGCGTGTCGGCCGGCACAAAGGCACCGCCGTGGCCGACCTCCTCGTACACGGTAAAGAGCAGCGAAACCTTACGCGAAAGCGTCACCTCGCCAGCGGCGACGGCACGCGCCAGCCCCAGCAGGATTGCCGCAGACAGCTTGTCGTCAAGGAAACGGCTCTTGATGTAGCCACTCTCCGTCACCGTGGTACGCGGATCCATAGCGATGATGTCGCCAGTCTGAATACCCAGCTCGAGCACATCGTCCTTGCTGTCGACATTCTCGTCGAGCAGGATTTCCATGTTCTTCTCGATGGTCTTGACCGGCTCATCGGCCACATGCGCCGAAGGCTCGGTATTGAGGACCACGCCCGTGTACACATTGCCGTCACGCGTGTAGACGGTGCAGTTCTCGCCATCGGCCGTAGACCACTGATGCCCACCAAGCGTCGTGGGACGCAGGCGACCATTGTCCTTAATGGAGCGCACCATGGCGCCCAGGGTATCGACATGGCTCGCCAACACAAGCGGCTCACCCTCGCCGCCAAGCTCAACCAGCACGTTGCCCTTATTGGAACGCTCGGGGCCAAAGCCCATATCGCGCAACGTTTCCATTAGATAATCAGTCGCCGCACGGGTATAGCCCGTAGGCGAGGCAATCGAGGTAAGCGTCTTCAACTGGTCAGTAATATAGGAGAGCGTAGAATCCATCTTGGACACCAAAGTCACCCTTTCATATCGAATTAAACCCACAGCAACAATACCACCGCGAGCCATCTTTTTTACCTAGCGAGATGATCCATCGAGCTCCCCAGAACTGCGCCCGCCACGACAACGAGCCGGCGGGCCCCGCCCGTTAGCCCCAGAATCTTTCCGCAGGACAGAAGGAGGCCCCGCCGCACGTAGTGCGCAGCGGGGCCTCCGACATGTCCGAGGACGATTCTGGGGCTAACGGGCGGGGCCCGCCGAACCAGGTTAAGCAGCCGGGCAGATCTTCTTGAAGAGCTCGATGACGTCGTCGAGCGTTGCCTCACGCGGGTTACCCGGGAAGCAGGCGTCGGCCATGGCGTCCTTGGCCAGGACCTCGATCTCGTCAGCCTTCATGGCCTCGCAGACGTGCGGGATGTTCACGTCGGCGGAAAGCTGCTTAACGGCGGCGATGGCGGCGTCGGCGGCCTCGTCGGTGCTCATGCCCGTGGTGTCAACGCCCATGGCAACGGCAACCTTGGCCAGGCGCTCGGCGCAAACCGGCTTGTTGAACTCCATGGCAATCGGCAACAGCATGGCGCAGGCGACGCCGTGCGGGGTGTCGTAGTGAGCGGACAGGGTGTGAGCCATGGCGTGGTCGATGCCCAGGCCAACATTGGAGAAGCCCATGCCGGCGACATACTGGCCAAGAGCCATGCCCTCGCGGCCGGAGCCGGGCTGACCGGACTTGGCCTCGGCGACAGAGTCGCGCAGGTTCTCGCTGATCAGCTTAATAGCCTCAAAGTGGAACATGTCGGAGAGCTCCCAAGCGCCCTTGGTGGTGTAGCCCTCGATGGCGTGGGTCAGAGCGTCCATGCCAGTGGAAGCGGTCAGGCCGGCAGGCATGGAAGCCATCATGTCGGGATCGACGACAGCAACCTCGGGGGCATCGTTGGTGTCGACGCACACGAACTTGCGGACCTTCTCGGGGTCGGTGATGACGTAGTTGATGGTCACCTCAGCGGCGGTACCGGCGGTCGTCGGCACGGCGATGGTGAACACGGCGTGGTTCTTGGTGGGAGCAACGCCCTCGAGGCTGCGGACATCGGCGAACTCGGGGTTGTTGATGATGATGCCGATGGCCTTGGCAGTGTCCATGGAAGAGCCGCCACCGATGGTCACGATAGCGTCAGCCTCGGCGGCCTTGAAGGCCTCGACGCCGTCCTTGACGTTCTGGATAGTGGGGTTGGGCTTGATCTCGGAGTAGAGGCTCCAAGCGATGCCGGCGGCGTCGAGCTCGTCGGTCACCTTAGCGGTAACGCCGAACTTGACCAGATCGGGGTCGGAGCAGACGAAGATCTTCTTGTAGCCGCGACGCTGGAGCTCGCCGGGGATCTCCTTGATGGCGCCGGAACCATGATAAGAGATGGTATTGAGAACGAAACGATTAGCCATTGATAGCCTCCCATCGTGTGCGGGGCACCCATTACGCCCCACGCTATGAGTCCCATCCTAACGCTTTTGAAACAAAAAACGCGTGAGAACGTCAAACTATTTAAAGCGTTTCAACAGATGATGAAAAATAATGCGGCGAAGGGACAGCCCCTTTGCCGCATTCGGTTACTTTCGGCAGCCCTCTTTCCAAGCCTCGGCCGCAACCTTCCAGCGTAAGCGCAAGTCGCGCTCGCGGTCGATAAACATGATGGCAAACGCGACAAACAACAGCAAGCTCGCCACGACGATGGCGTGCAGGCCCATGCGCTCAATACACCAGTTGCCCAGCACGGCGCCAAACACAAAGGTAAAGATCACGCCAAAGTACAGCACGCCGTTTTCCAAAAAGCCGCGCTTGTGGGTGATGATGTAGTCGTCCACGTTTTGCAGCGCATTGCGCAGGTTACCGATGCACATGGTCGTAGCGATGCCGTGACCATGGATCTTGCGGAAGCTCTCGACCTGCATGCCGCAGGCAAACGAAGTGAGGCAGTTGGCGAGCAGGTTGTAACCGCCACCGGGGATAAAGCTCACGCCCAGCAAGATGACGGCTTCAAAGAACACCGTTACCTGGCGCCAGTGGATCACGCTGCCAAAACGCTCGTGTACCAGGTCGGCAAGCATAATGCCCACAGCAAACGACACCACAGGGAAGAAATAGCGCCCCGCAAGTGCCCAATTGCCCTCCGAGATGCTCACGCCCACCAGCAAGATGTTGCCCGTCTGCGCGTTGGCGAAAACATGGTCGCGCCCAATGTACGAATAAACGTCCATAAAGCCACCGGCGAGCGCCAAGATGATGCCCAGCTCGATGGACTCCGATATCTGTTTGGCACGCTGCATCGTCGTGCATCCTCCTTGTTGACGACTCTCTCGTGCGTTGGCGGAAACATAGCCGCCGTTCATACTGTAACCCATTGACAACATGGCGTGCGCGCGAGACGGCCCCTTCGACACGGGGATACACAGTCTGGAAACAAACGGCACTCGCATCGACACGCCGATCCGCCAGCCCATGTACTCCACCAGTCTTTTTAGCCCCGTCCCAAAAAGACTGGTTACAATTACGTGCAGCATACAAACACCAGGAGGAATCGTGGCAAAAAAGCCTCAGCACGCTCAGAACAACCAGCGCAGTCAGCAGGGCA
>CAUASQ010000073.1 GCA_958431945.1 uncultured Collinsella sp.
CAATGCTCTTCATGGTGGGGTGGACCTGGAAGCCGTCCTCGACGGTCTCGATGCGGGCGCCGAGCGCCGTGAGGCAGCGCACCGTGGCGTCGATATCGGCGCAGGTCGTGTTGCAGGCAACGTGCGTCTCGCCGTTGGCAAGCGCGGCGCAGATGATGAGGCGATGTGCCATCGATTTGGACGCGATGGCGGGAACGGTGCCCTTGAGCGGGGACGGGGTGATGCGGGCTAACATGCGGAAACGTCTCCCTTCTGGCCGAGGCCCTCGGCAATCAAATCGCGGAAGGTGGAAAGCGGCATGCGGTCGATGCTGCAACGGCCAATGTCATGCGGAATTACCAGGTCGATGGTGTCGCCCGTGCGCTTTTTGTCGTGGAGCGCCTCGGCAAAGACGGCATCGGCATCTAGGTCGCAGCGGGTCTTGAGGCCATGGCGGGCGCAGAGCTCCTCAATACGACCGGGCAGTGCAGCATCGCAAACGCCGTGCAGGGCCGCGGCGCGCGTGATGATGCCCATGCCGATCGACACGCAGTTGCCGTGTCCGAGCTCAAAGTGCTCGCAGGCCTCGACGGCGTGGCCGGCGCTGTGTCCAAAGTTGAGGAGCTTGCGCTGGTTGGTCTCGCGCTCGTCGGCGACGACCACGGCGCGCTTGATGTCGATATTGCGGGCGATGATGAGCGCTACGCGGGCCACATCGCGGTTGAGTAGCTCCAGCGTGAGCGGGGTCTTCTCCAACTCGGCGAAAAGCTCCGGGTCGGCAATCACGGCGTGCTTGACGACCTCTCCGCAGCCGTCGGCGAACTGCTCGGGCGTAAGGGTGGCCAGGCACCCCACGTCGGCGATAACCACGCTCGGCTGCCAAAAGGCGCCGGCCAAGTTCTTGCCGGCAGCCAGGTCGATGGCGGTCTTGCCGCCCACCGACGAATCCACCATGGCGAGCAGACTCGTCGGGATCTGCACAAACTTGCAGCCGCGCATGTAGGTGGCGGCCACAAAGCCCGCCACGTCGCCCACGACGCCGCCGCCGAGTGCCACGATCACGTCGGAGCGCGAAAGCTCGTGCTCGGCCACAAACTCCAAAATGGCAACGTAGGTCTCGGCACGCTTATGGGCCTCGCCGGCCTCGAAGGTGCAGATGCTCACCTCGTAGCCTGCGGCCTCCAGGCTCTGCTTAACGGGCATCTGGTAGAGCGGGCCCACGTTGGCGTCCGTCACGATGACGGCGCGGGTGCCGCCGGCGGTGGCACGAACGAGCGGGCCTGCCTGCTCCAGCAAAAACGTGCCCACATGCACCTGGTAGGGGCGTGCGGTGTCGATATCGATGGTAATCGCCATAAGCTTCGGTCCTTTCGACCTGGCGTGATAGGTGGTCTAGTGGGAGGTCTCGTCGTCGAGCGCGCGCTTAATGCGGTCGCCCTCGGCAAGGAGATTCTCCAGATAGCGCTGGTCGCGGTTCTTAAGGGCGCGGCTGTAGGCGCCGAGCGATTCGATCAGATGGTCGATCTCGAAGGCAAGCGCGTCGGCGTCGTCGATCATGAGCTCGGACCACATTTGCGGGTTGAGGTGCGCCACGCGGGTGAGATCGCGGTAGCTACCGGCCGAAAAACCGTGGTGGACCTGGGCGGTCGGGCTCTTTACGTAGGCGTTGGACACCACGTGCGCAAGCTGGCTCGTGAAGGCGATGACGCGGTCGTGCTCGGCGGCGCTGGTCACGCTGAACTTGCCAAAGCCCAAGGGGCGCACCATCTCGCGCACCTGCCCCAAGAGCTCCAGCTTAAGGGCATCGTCCACCGCGGGCGGAACGAGCACGAGCGGGGCGCCCTGGAACAGGTCGGCGCGGGAGTGCGCGTAGCCCGAGAACTGGGTGCCCGCCATGGGGTGCGCGCCCACAAAGTAAAAGCCGTGTTCGCGGGCAAGCTCAAAGGCGCGTTCGCACACGATGCCCTTGACGCCCACCGTGTCGATCACCACGGGGCCCATAATGGCCTCGGTGTCGGTGGCGTCGGCGAGCGCCTGGGCATGCGCCTCGAGCCACTCGATGCAGGCCTCGGGGTAGCAAGCCAGGACGATGATGTCGCATTCGCCGAGTGTCTTGTCGTTGAGCTCTCCGGCGACAGTGCCCATGCTGGCGGCCGTCATGACATCGTCATCGGGGTCCCAGGCCAGCACGCGGACGCCCGCCTGTGCATAGCCGCGGGCAAAGCTGCCGCCGATGAGGCCAAGGCCGACGATGCCGGCGCACTTGGGGCCGCCCTGGTTAACGCGCGCGTTTCTCACCGTACCCATGGGCTACTCCATGGTCTCTTGGCAGACAACCTCGCGGATGGCTCGGATGCGGCGCATGGTGTCGTCGAACTGATCGGGGGTGAGGGCCTGGGCGCCGTCGGACCAGGCTCGGCTCGGCTCGTCGTGGACCTCGATCTCCAGGCCGTTGGCGCCGCAGGCGGTCGCGGCGAGCGCCATGGGCTCAACGTAGCGGGTGTAGCCGGTGGCGTGGCTGGGGTCGGCGACGACAGGCAGGTGCGACAGGTGGTGCAGCACCGGCACGGCGTTGAGATCGAAGGTGTTACGGGTGCGGGTCTCGAAGGTGCGGATGCCGCGCTCGCACAGGATGACGTTGTCGTTGCCCTCGCTCATGATGTACTCGGCGGCCATGAGCAGCTCATCGATCGTGCCGGACATGCCGCGCTTGAGCAGGATCGGGGTCTGGGTCTTGCCGACCTCCTTGAGCAGGGGGAAGTTCTGGGCGTTGCGGGCGCCGATCTGCATGACGTCGATCTTCTTGTCCAAGAAGACCTGCACGTCGCGTGGGTCCATGATCTCGGTGACGATCGGCATGTCGAGCTCGGCAGACGCCTCGCACAGCAGGTCGAGGCCGGCGGGGCCCATGCCCTGGTAGGCGTAGGGGGAGGTGCGGGGCTTGTAGGCGCCACCGCGCAGCATCGTGGCGCCGGCGGCCTTTACGCGGCGTGCGATGCGGATGAGGTTCTCGCCCTCGACGGAGCAGGGACCGGCGATGACCTGGAACTGGTCGCCGCCGATCTTGACGCCGTGGCCGCAGTCGATGACGGAATCCTCGGGGTGGAATTTGCGGTTGGCACGCTTAAAAGGCTCGGAGACGCGCTGCACGCGCTCGACGACATCCATAGACTCGAGCAGGAACGGGTCGATCTTGGTCGTATCGCCCACCAGGCCGATGATCGTCTCGTTCTCGCCGCGCGAGACGTCGGTCTTCAGGTCTTTTTTCTCAATCCAGCTGACGATATGGCCGACGGCCTCGTCGCTGGCGCTCTGCTTTAGAATTGCAATCATGGTGTGCCTCTCACCTCGATGGATAACTTTTGCAAAAACGGCCCGCATCGCGAGCCGTGTATATATGGTGCATGAGAGTTTATACTATCTGACTTGCTTTTGCCTTCTAAAGTGGGCCGTTGCGCCACGTCTTCCTCGGAATTGCAAAGCTTTTTCTTTTATTTTGTTAGCCCGTGGTGCACTTGGGTATAATGCCAAACGTTGGCCCTATTAGCTCAGGGGATTAGAGCGTCTGCCTCCGGAGCAGAAGGCCGTTGGTTCGAATCCAACATGGGGCACCATCGAACGTAAGACCGTCCGAACCTCGCATGGTCCGGGCGGTTTTTCTTATACCGACGCGACGTGATGGGACGTGGTATGGCAGCAACGGATATCGAGCGCGGACTCTCGACCGCCGAGGTTGAGGAGCGCATCGCCGCCGGTAAGATCAACCGCAACATGGAGCTCAAGACCAAGTCGGTCAAAGAGCTCGTCATCGAGAACCTCTGCACGCTGTTCAACTTGATCAACGTGGTCTTGGCGATTTTGGTGTTGCTGACCGGTTCGTTTAAAAACCTGACGTTCCTGTTCGTGGTGTTCTTGAACACGGCAATCGGCGTGATTCAGTCCATGCGTTCTAAGCGGATGGTCGACAAGCTTACGCTGCTCACCTCTAAGAAGGCCATCGCGGTGCGCGACGGCGCCGAGGTCGAGCTCGACCTGGACCAGATCGTGCTCGACGATATCATTCGCCTGGGGCGCGGTGACCAGATTCCCGCCGACGCCGTGGTAGTGTCGGGCGAGGCACTCGTCAACGAGAGCCTACTGACGGGTGAGAGCGACCTCATCAAGAAACAGCCCGGCTCCGAGCTCATGAGCGGCAGCTTTATCGACTCGGGCCTGCTGCGCGCCCGCGTGATCCATGTCGGCGCCGACAACTACGTGGCCAAAATTAATAACGAGGCCAAGTACGTCAAAAAGGTCAATTCCGAGATCATGAACGCGCTTAACGCCATCGTGCGCTTTGCGAGCATCATCATGATCCCACTCGGTTTGGCGTTGTTTGCCTCGAGTGTGAGCGAGCTGTGGGATGCCGCGGGAACCCCGGGCGATAGCGCACTTTCGTGGTGCTTCTCCGAGCTGCTGGCTGGCCATGTGCCTTCGTCGGCGCTGCTGTCCACGGTGGGCGCCCTGCTGGGCATGATCCCGCAAGGCCTGGTGCTGCTGACCTCGTCGGTGCTCGCCATCGCCACGGTGCGCCTGGCCCGCCGCAAGGTGCTGGCGCAGCAGCTCTACTGCATCGAGACGCTTGCTCGCGTCGACGTGCTGTGCCTGGACAAGACGGGCACCATCACGTCGGGCCGCATGGAGGTCGAGGGCACGTATCCGCTGCCGGTTGAGGGCGTGAGCTTAGGCGCCGGCTCGGACGAGGCGGCTGTCCCCGTCGATACCACGGTGCTCGATTTTGCGCTGGCTAACGTGGCGCGTGCGACTTCGGCCGATGCCAACGAGACCTGCCAGGCGCTGCTCAACTATTACGCCGATCGCCCGGTCAAGGTGTCTGAGCCGCTGTCGGTCATTCCGTTCTCGTCCTCCAAAAAATGGAGCGGCGCGTCGTTTGCGCAGGGCTCCTATGTGATGGGCGCCGCGCAGTTTGTGCTTTCGGAGCGTGTGTTTTCGCAGGTCGAGAACCGTGTCGCCGAGCTTGCCGATACCTGCCGCGTGCTCGTGGTGGCGCGCGTTGACGGCTTTACGCCCGATGGCGATATGGTGGGCGAGGCCGAGCCCGTGGGCTTTGTGACCATCCGCGACGAGATTCGTACCTCGGCGGCCGAGACCATCGGCTACTTTAACGAGCAGGGCGTGACCCTCAACGTGATCAGTGGCGACGACCCGCGTACGGTGTCGTCGACCGCGCGCGTGGTGGGCGTGCCGGGGGCGGACGCTTATGTGGACGCCACGACGCTCGATACGCCGGCCAAGCTCGATGCCGCAGTGGACCGCTACCATGTCTTTGGTCGTGTGACCCCGCAGCAGAAGCGCGAGCTCGTGCAGGCGCTCAAGCGCCGCGAGCACACCGTGGCCATGACGGGCGACGGCGTCAACGACGTGCTGGCGCTCAAGGAGGCCGACTGCTCCGTGGCGATGGCTGCCGGCTCCGATGCAGCGCGCAATGTGGCCGAGATCGTGCTCGTCGATAACGACTTTGCCTCGATGCCCGCTGTGGTGGCCGAGGGCCGTCGTTCTATCAATAACCTGCAGCGCTCCGCCGCGCTCTTTCTGACCAAGACGCTTTTCTCGATGGGCCTGGCGGCGCTGTGCATCGCGCTACCGCCGTATCCCTTTGAGCCCATTCAGATGACGCTCATCAACTTCTTCTGCATCGGTGCGCCGGGCTTTGTGCTGGGTCTGGAGCCCAACAACGCCCGCGTGAAGGGGTCGTTCTTGACCAACGTGCTTAATCGTGCGCTGCCGGCGTCGATTGCGGTCATTTTGGCCGCGGCGCTCGATATCTTTGTGGCGCGCGTATTTGGCTTTAGCCAGCTTACGCTTTCGACCATGTGCCTGCTCACGTCGTGCGCGGCGAGTGTCAGCCTGATCTGGCGCATCTCGCAGCCGCTCACGCCCTTGCGCGTGGCGCTTTTCGTGTTTGTCGTCGCCGGTATTTTGACGGGCGTTATCGGGTTCCCGGAGCTGCTGTCCATCGCCAACTTGTCGATGGGCCAGATGGTCATTTTGACGGTTATCATCGTCTTTACCTGCGCGGTGTTCTTTAAGCTTGCCACGATGATGGACTCGCTTAAGCCCCGTCGCCGTCATGCGGCTACCGGCTTTGGCCGTGGCGTGCGCGTTCGCCTGGGTCGCGGCGGCGGCAAGGTGAGCTCGACGGGATCGACCGCCGGGCGTTTTGCCAAGCGCGTTGCCGCCGATATGGCGCAGCGCCGTGAGGCGCGCACTGTCCGCGAGGCCGAGGCCCGTGCACTCGAGGGCGTGGCCCAGGCCCAGCCCAAGAAAAAGAAGGGCGCCGTTGCCAAGCGCTCCCGCGTGACCAAATCGGCCCAGGGCATCAAGGTATCGATGCCCAGCAAGAAGAATAAGCCCGTAAAGAAAGACTAGCCCCAACGCCTCCCTAAGTTGCGGTGAAATAGGGACTGTTTAAGCGTTTTAACCTCCTATTCAGTCCCTATTTCACCGCAACTTAGGGGTGAGCGGCGATGTTGAATTGGTGCCTTGCGCTTGTGGGGCCGTGTCGATGTTATGCTCTAACCTCAATTATTTGAATTGCTTCGGAAAGAGGATGCCGTGATCTGCCCGCATTGCCTAAAGACCATCGAGGACGGCGCCTCGTTCTGCCCCTATTGCAACGCATACGTTGGTCCGGGCGATGGCCCCGAGCATACCGAGTTCGTGTTCTGCGACGGCTGCGGCGCCCGTCTGTCCCCGCACGACCGTACCTGTCCCAAGTGTGGACGCCCCGCGCCGGGCATCCTTTCCAAGGACGCGGCCGCATCCGACCTGGCCGCAGGGCGCACGGCCGGCTTTCCGCGCCTGACGCAGGAGCAGATCGATACCGAGGTGCCCCACGCGCCGGCTTCTGCCGCCGCGGTGCTCTCCGACGCAGCCGACCCCAACGAGACCTGCGTGCTGCCTGCCTTCGATAAGGATTTTGGCATCCCCAAGGTCGATATCCCCACGCCGGTGTCCCTGCGCGATGATGCTCAGCCCAAAAAGCAAAAGTCCAAGCGCAAGGTTCACCCCGACGAGGATGCCTATCACAAGCACAAGCGCCATATCCCCAAACCGCTCATCGTCATCGCGGTGCTCGCTGCCGTGTGCGGTGGTGCCTATTGGTTTGTGACTGCCGATCCCATGGGCGTCATGCCCGGCTTCTACGACCAGTTTGGCCAGGCCGCCAAGACCACCTTCCCGTCGCGCCAAAAGGGCGAGGCCACCGAGAAAGAGTCCAAGCAAGAGGATGCGTCCGAGGTCGTTCAGGAGGAGACCGTCTTAACCGACGACCAGCTCTACACCAGGCTCGACGGCCTGTACCAGACCATCGTGTCGTACAGCGACGATGATCAGATCGGCGAGGTCATCGATTCGTTTAATAACGGCTATCTGCGTACACCGCTCTCCACCCGCCAGGAGCTGTCGCAGAGCGCCTATGCCTTGCGCGATCAGATTAAAAAGACCCAGGATGAGCTCAACAACCTCAAGGTTCAGGACGACACGGTCTATGCAGAGGACATCGATCATCTAAAGCAGCTTGCCCAGTGGATGTACGAGCGTGTCGACGTGATCTGCCAGAGCTGGGATATCTCGCTGTCCATTCCCGACGGCGAGTCGCTGAGCGCCCGTCAGAGCGAGATCCTGGCGCCCATCGCACAAGGCGGCAACAGCGCGCTTAACCAGTACGACGCCAACGTGAGCGCATGGAGGCCGCAGCAGCGTTCGTAATTAGTTGCCCTCCGGCTGCATAACCTGCGTGCGCAATTGATGTAAGCCCGTGCTTATTGCTACAATTCGTACAAATATGCTTTAAACGCACGAGGAAGGAACCAC
>CAUASQ010000074.1 GCA_958431945.1 uncultured Collinsella sp.
ATCTACAAGCTCGAGGTCGACCGCGAAGGCATCGGCAGCTTTACCGCGCGTCAGGGCTACTTTGGCCGCTGGCTGCTCCTGGTGATCCTGGGCGCGTTCCAGGCCGTCATCGTTACGGTGGGCGATTTGGTGATTGGCGTGCAATGCGTCAACCCGCTGCTGTTCGTGCTGGGCGGCATTGCAATCTCGTTCACCTACGTCAATATCATCTATGCGCTGTCCACTACGTTTAAGCACATCGGCAAGGCAATCGGCGTCATTCTGGTTATCGTGCAGATTCCGGGTTCGTCGGGCATGTATCCCATCGAGATGATGCCCGGCTTCTTCCAGTGGCTGCACCCGCTGCTGCCCTTTACCTACGGCATCAATCTGCTGCGCGAGACGGTCGGCGGCATGTACTCGTTCAACTACCTGTTTAACCTGTGCATCCTGGGCGTGTTCCTGATCGTGGCGCTCTTTATCGGTCTGCAGCTGCGTCCGTTGCTGCTCAACCTCAATCTGCTCTTTGATAAGCAGCTTTCCACGACGGGCCTCATGATTTGCGAGTCCAATGACCTGCCGCGCCAGCGCTACTCGCTGCGCACGGCCATGCGTGTCATGCTCGATTCCGATTCGTACCGTCGCGAACTGCTCGATCATGCGGTCGCCTTTGAACATCGCTACCCGTACTACATCAAGGGCGGATTTGCCGCCGTGGTGGGCGTGCAGGTGCTGCTCTTTGTGCTGTCGACGGTTCTCGACCTGGACAACAACGGCAAGATTATCTTGCTGGTCATTTGGATTATCTCGGTCATCGCCATCTGCGGCTGGCTGATCAATATCGAGTACATCCGCGCAAGCCTCAACACCCAGATGCGCATCTCGGCGCTTTCGGATGAGGACCTGCGCCGCGAGATGCGCGAACACACGGCCGCCATTCCGGCCGCTCGTCGCATGTTTGGCCTGAATGCCAGCGAGCGAGGCTCTAAATCCAAGGATCAGGCTGTCGACCAGTCCATTTACCACGATATGCACCATGTGCCCGCGAACGGGGACGACACATTTGTGATGAATGAGGATGACGCCCCGCTTGGCAAGCACTCAAAAGGAGGTGAGGCATAAATGAAGAACATCCTGCATCTGTTTAAGCGCGACGTCCAAAATGTGTCTCACTCCGTGATCGGCTTGGTTGTCGTGATGGGTCTGATCATCGTGCCGTGCCTTTACGCATGGTTTAACATCGCCGGCAGCTGGGATCCGTACGGCAACACCGGCAATCTTAAGATCGCCGTGGTCAACACCGATGAGGGTTACGAGAGCGATCTGATCCCCGTCGAGGTCAACGTGGGCGAAAACGTGACGTCCGCGTTGCGCGGTAACGAGAACTTTGACTGGGTTGTGCTCAACGATCGCGATAAGGCTATCGACGGTGTTAAGTCGGGCGCTTACTATGCGGCCGTCGTAATCCCCAAGAGCTTTAGCTCCGACATGATGACGCTCTTTTCGACCGACGTGAAGCATGCCGATATCGAGTTCTACGAGAGCCAGAAGGCCAACGCCATCGCACAGATCGTGACTGAAAAGGGCTCGAGTGCTGTTCAGAACCAGGTCAACGAGACCTTTACCGAGACCATCACGACGATCGGTCTTAAGACGGTGTCCAGCTTGCTCGATTACATGAGCACCGAACAGGTCAGCAACTTCATCGCCAACCTGTCCTCGACGCTTGGCGACTCGGTTCAGGACCTGCAGGACATCAAGGCCAGCGCTACTTCGCTTGCGGGCATTTTGAGCTCGACATCCGATTCGCTGACGTCGGCGGGCGGTCTGCTCAAGCAGACCGGAACTACCGAGCAGTCGGTGAAACAGCTGATGGAGCATGCCGAGAGCGGTATCGGTGATTCGGAACAAGCGCTCAAGGCTGCCAGCGATGCCATCGATGCCGCGATTGATGGAAGTGCGGGTTCGTTCGATAACGTGTCCACCGAGCTTGCAAAGGCCTTTGATGCCGCGAACCAGCATGTCGATTTGACGGTGTCTCAGCTCAACGACGGCGCAGCGTCACTCAATACACGTGCCGACGAGATTGATGCCACGGCGGATAAGCTCCGTAGTCTTGCTGGCCAGGTGAGTAACGATAAGCTCAAGGCAGGGCTTGAGGACGCGGCTGCTGAGCTTGACAAAACCGCGACGGAGTACCGTAACAATGCCAAGGAGCTGGCGAACATCGCAACGTCGCTCTCGGACAGCATGGCAAAGGTTAACGATGTCCGCGCCGAAACCGACCAGGCAATCGCCGATGCCAAGGCAGGTGTCTCGGGTGCCAAGATCGATTACGACTCCACGTTCTCGGTCAAGGCAAAGGAGCTCAAGAAGACCATCTCGGGCGTTTTGGATTCGCTGAACGGTATTTCGAGCAATCTGGATAGTGCCGTGAGCGGCCTCACCGATGCATCCGGCTCGTTGGCTAAGGGCCTCTCCAAGGCCGCCAAGCTGGTAAACAAGGCTTCCGATCAGCTAGGTGAAGCGTCCGATAAGATCAGCGCCTTTAAGGACGAGCTCGATGGCGCCCTGATGTCGGACGACCTTGCCACGATCAAGACGATGATTGGCAACGACCCCGAGGGCCTCGCCGTGTCGCTTTCCGGCCCCGTCGCGCTCGACCGCAAACCGGTCTATCCGATCCGCAACTACGGTTCGGCCATGGCACCGTTCTACACGATTCTGTCGCTGTGGGTGGGCTCGATTGTACTGGCGGCCATGATGAAGGTCTCGGTTGACGATGAGCTCATCAACGAGCTCATCCCCGTGCGCCTGCACGAGATCTATCTGGGTCGTTATCTGTTCTTTGGCGGTCTGGCCCTGCTACAGGCAACGCTCGTGTGCGCGGGCGACATCCTGTTCTTTGGCATTCAGTGCGACAACCCGCTGCAGTTTGTGCTGGCTGGCTGGGTCGCGAGTCTCGTGTTCTCCAATATCGTCTACACGCTTACAGTTTCGTTTGGCGATATCGGCAAGGCTTTGGCCGTTGTGCTGCTGGTCATGCAGGTCGGCGGTTCGGGCGGCACGTTCCCCATCGAGATGACCGGCCCCGTGTTCCAGGCGATCTATCCGTTCCTGCCGTTCACTCACGGCATCAACGCCATGCATGCCGCCATGGCCGGCGCCTACCATATGGAGTACTGGGTTGAGCTGGGCATTCTGGCGAGCTATCTGATTCCGTCGCTGGCCCTGGGCGTCGTCTTCCGCCGCCCGGTTATCAAAGCCAACGACTGGATCATCGAAAAGCTGGAATCAACAAAGCTTATCTAGTACAGCAACGTTAACGCCGATGCAGCGCTAATGCCAGCGAGCGAGCCGCATTTGCGCCAAGGTGACGTGAAATGAAAGGGTGCCGACCTTCTGGTCGCGCCCTTGAAATTGAACGTCAGATTGGCGTGAATGCGGCTCGCGCAGCGTCGGCCGGTCCGCCGTTCGGTAGAACGGCGGAACAAAACGCTTTAGTGCGGTGAATTGCGTGGGTTGCTTGGTTGTTGCTACAGTAGCGGGGCGTGCCGGGGGTCCGGTGCGCCCCGTTTTTATTTGACCATGAGGCGGCACGCAGCCATACGCGTGCGGACACCACGCCCAGATTGAGTGTGAGGACGTTCCATGGCCCAATACGCTGCCAACGAAATCGAAAACATGCCCGATGGCCCTGTGGCCCGTGAGGATTTGGGCGCGGGCGGTATTCCCCGGGGCGCCGGCGCGCGCTCGCCGCTGTTCTGGAAGGTCTTGCTGCTTTCGGTGGCGATCATCTGGGGCTATTCCTTTACCACCATGAAGGACGCGCTCGATACCATTCCGGTGTTTGAGCTGCTCTACGTTCGCTTTCTCCCGGCATCGCTGGTTATGTTTGCCATTTTCCATAAGCGCATCATTGCGCATTTCAATGCCCGTAACCTGATCGTTGGACTGGGCATGGGCGCGCTCATGTGGGCCGCTTACGGATTTCAGACGCTTGGTCTGGCGCAGACTACGGCAGGCAAGAGTGCGTTTTTGACGGGCACGTACTGCATCCTTGTGCCGTTCGCGAGCTATTTTCTAAGCGGCGAAAAGCTTACTCGCTACAACCTGGGCGCGGCGCTGCTGTGCCTGGCGGGCATTGGCCTGGTGGCGCTCGATAGCGTCGAGTTCAACGCCGGCGATGTCATCACGCTGGGTGGCGCGGTCTTCTTCGCCATTCAGATGGCGGTGACCGCCAAGTACGGTCGCAAGATGGACATCAACGTCATCACGTTTTGGATGTTTGTGGGCAACGGCGTGTTGAGTCTGGTCTCGTCGCTGCTGTTCGAAACCCAGGCGCCTCTGTCTGTGTGGACGCCGAGCTTTATCGCCGTGATGGCCTTTCTTTCGGTGGGCTGCACGTGCGTGGCCCTGCTCATTCAAAATGTCGGCCTGGCACACGTCCCGGCCTCGACGGGCTCGTTGCTTCTTTCGATGGAGTCGCCTTCGGGCGTGCTGTTCTCGGTGCTGCTGATGGGGGAGGCGCTTACCTCGCGCCTGCTTGCCGGCTTCGCGCTCATCTTCCTGTCGATTATCTTGAGCGAGACGCACTTCGACTTTTTGCGCCGTCGTTCTCAGTAGTTCTAAATCGTCAAGATAAGGACATCAATCGTTAACAATGTGTTGCGGCCCGCGGATGCGGGCCGTTTTTGTATCTGCAGTCGGATATTCTGGCTTGTACACTTTACCTAAGTAGAGTATCTCGCAACCTGCATCCCCGCCCAATACGGTCGAATCTGCGATTTGTTGGGCGGGAAGGGAAAGACTTGCGGTTGTTGGTATTGTGGTCGCCCAGGGAGCCGAATGGATGCTCGTACCGTCATTCGGTTCTCTGGGTGGCCATAACCTTACGACATGCTCCGTTTCCCTTCGCCGCATGCGGGTCGGTCGCCGCGGCGGTGCATCGGGCCGAACGAGTTCCCATACCCTCGTTCGGTCAGATGCGCCGCCGCGGCTTGTGTTTGTGCCGTATAATGACCGTTACCTATGACGCGATACAAAAGAAAGGTGTTTGCCCATGCAGGCACAGAAGGCGGAGGGAACCCGCGACCTTATCGGCGCCGAGATGCGCGCCTGGCAAAAGATGCAGCATATTGCGGCCGGCGTGTTCGAGCCGTTTGGTTTTAAACCCATCGAGACGCCCGCGATCGAGCAGGTGGACGTGTTTGTCCACGGTATCGGCCAGTCGACCGACGTCGTGCGCAAGGAAATGTTCCGCGTGTTCAGCGGTGCCAACCTGGAGCGCGTCTTTACCGAGGGCACCGACACCAAACTCAAGCCCAAGCAGCGCCTGGCACTTCGCCCCGAGGGCACGGCCGGCGTGGTGCGCGCCGTCGTCGAGAACAATCTGGTGCCCCAGGGCTCCACGCCGTTTAAGGCGTACTACGCCGAGGCCATGTTCCGTGGCGAGCGTCCCCAGAAGGGCCGCCTGCGCCAGTTCCACCAGGTGGGCATCGAGTGGCTCGGCGCTCCCGATCCGGCGGCAGACGCCGAGTGCATCATCATGCTCATGGAGTTCTACAAGCGCCTGGGCTTCGATCTTTCCAAGCTTCGTCTGCTCATCAACTCGATGGGTGACGCCCAGTGCCGTCCGGCTTACCGCGAGCAGGTTAAGCAGTTCATCCTCGATCACGCCGACGAGATGTGCGATGAGTGCCGTGAGCGCGCCGAGCTCAACCCGCTGCGTGCCTTCGACTGCAAGAACGACCATTGCCGCGAGATCATGGCCGACGCGCCGCTGATGGGTGACAACCTGTGCGACGAGTGCCGTGAGCACTACGAGCAGGTCAAGCGCTATCTGGATGCCGCTGGTATCGAGTATGTCGAGGATCCCACCCTGGTGCGTGGTCTGGACTACTACACCCGCACCGTCTTTGAGGTCGAGGCTCCCGGTGCCGGCGTCGGCTCCATCGGTGGCGGCGGCCGCTACGACGGCCTGGTCGAGCTCGAGGGTGGCAAGCCCACGGCGGGCGTCGGCTTTGCCGTCGGTTTTGAGCGCGCCCTGCTGGCCCTGCAGGCCTTTGGCAGCGATTTGGGTGCCGATGAGGCCCCGTGCGTCTATGTCGCCAACGCTGGCAAGGAGCTGCGCCAGAACGTCTTTGCCATTACGCAGGAGCTTCGTGCCGCAGGCATCGTGACCGAGGCCGACTATCAGGGCCGTTCGCTCAAGGCCCAGTTTAAGCAGGCCGACAAGGTGGGCGCTAAGCTCATCCTGGTCCTGGGTGGCGACGAGCTTGCCGCCGGCAAGGTCAAGGTGCGCGACATGGAGAGCCATGACGAGGTTCTCGTCGATCTGGCCAACGTGGTCGAGGCGGTTCGCGAGCGCCTGTAGCGCATCTTTTTGAGCTGCGGACCCGCTTGAGTGTCCCGTCCATTGCGAGCGATTGTTACGGGGGTGTTTCGCATTTATGCGGAATGCCCCCGTTTGTGTATGCCGTCCACCGAGAAATACGACCATTTAGAGCAAAAACCCTTGCAATGCAGAAAATACTTTTGTGTGGTAAAGCGCAATCAGTGTCGAAAGTATTTCGCAAGCGCCTATAATGAATACCGCATGTTACGTGCATAGAAGGAGGAATGGGAGGAAACGTGGCTGAGAACCTAAGCAACCAGTCTGTACCCGAAGCCGCGGCGCGCGTCGCTGCCGTGGTCAACCGCCTCGTTAACCGAATCGGCTCGAATGCCGAGTCCAGGGAGCGTCTCGCCGAGATCGAGATCCCCGAGGAGCTGCGCGACAATCTGGCGCTGTTCCTGCGCCTGGAGCGTCGTGTGCTTAGCGAGTATGATCCTGAGATCGCGGACCTGTTCGACAAGATCCTGACGGCCGAGATTGTGGCCAATGCCGGAAACCCCGGCGCCCGTGCTGCCGACGAGTCCGTCGACGAGCAGGGCGTGCCCACCGCCGACGAGCCCACCGCCGTGGCGTTTCGCGAGGTCGTTGATCTGATCGACAGTCTGCCGCTCGATAAGCAACAGGTTATCGTCCGCGCCTTTACGAGCTTCTTCCATCTGGCAAACCTGTCGGAGGAGAACTACCGTGTGGCGCAGCTGCGCGAGCGCGAGGCCGGCGCATCGACCGATACCGAGGTCGATCCCGCCAACGAACTCACCGTCGCCTATCACCAGTTGGTAAACGAGATGGGTGTCGAGGGCGCCAACGAGCTGCTCGGCAAGCTCGAGTTCCACCCTGTCTTTACCGCACATCCCACCGAGGCCCGTCGTAAGGCCGTCGAGGGCAAGATTCGCCGTATCTCCAACCTGCTGGAGGAGCGTCCGCGTCTGGGCGGCTCCGACCTGGTGGAGAACGAGCGTCATATGCTGCAGGAGATCGACGCCCTGGTTCGTACGAGCCCCATCGCGCTCAAGAAGCCCACGCCGGTCGAGGAAGCCGATACCATCATCGACATCTTCGATAACACGCTGTTCGACGTTATCCCCGTCATCTACCGTCGTTTTGACGACTGGGTGCTGGGCGACAAGGCCGGTACCGTGCCGCCGCTGTGCCCGGCGTTCTTCCATCCTGGCAGCTGGATCGGTTCCGACCGCGACGGCAACCCCAACGTTACCGCCAAGGTGAGCCGCGAGGTCGCCGCCAAGTACTTCACGCACATGGTGCTCAAGCTCGAGGACAAGTGCCGCCGCATCGGCCGCAACCTTACGCTCGAGGCCGCCTACAGCAAGCCGTCGGCAGAGCTCATGAACCTGTGGAACCATCAGGTCGAGATGAGCGCTCAGTACACGGCTCGCGCCGAGCTGATCTCCGAGCACGAGCCGCATCGCGCCGTCATGCTCGTCATGG
>CAUASQ010000075.1 GCA_958431945.1 uncultured Collinsella sp.
AGCGCTCCCACACGCCGCGTACCCCCAGGTTTTCCCAAACGTGCAGGTTGGTGTCGTCGTCGATCCAACCGCAGCGCGAATCGGGTGTATCGGGGCGAGCGACGTCTTCCGTTCCCGCCGCACCCGCGGCACCGGCCATGATATCGCCCGGATAGCCAATCCAGTGCACACTGCCCAAGCGCACTATGGCACTCGCGGACCAGCGCTCAACCAGAGGCTCGCAACCTTCGTACCAGTCGCATTCAAAGCCATAGATAAGCTCGAGCTCCGGCGTGATCTGCGCGGCAAGCTTGCGGGCATCCTCAAAAGCCAGACGATGTGCCGGCAGGTCGCCCTCGACAACCTGCACCTCGCAGTTGGCATCCATGCTGGCGGGTAAGGTGAGGTGGTCGGTCGAGACCATGACGCGGCAACCGGCCGCAGCAGCGGCGCGAACGTTGTCCTCAAACGAGGCATGTCCGTCCGAAAACGAGGTGTGGGTGTGGCAATCGACCAGCGGGCATGCGGGCATGGCGACTCCTTTGCATTTGGCGAATCCGCTCCATTGTAATGTTGCAGCTCTCAACACGCCGCGCGCGCCGGAGCTCGAAATCGATTGGAAAGGCTGCGCGGCCTCGCTTGCTCCAATACATGTACATCAGCCTCCAAAAGCTGCAAATAATGACATGTTTGGAGGCTGATGTACATGTTTGGCCGGGGCGGTGGAGTGTCGGTTTCTTGTCGACAAGGAAAATCGCGCTCATCACGCGCCGTCACACTCGCGCAGCCTGCGATGTGCTAGCGTTTGGGTGAACAAAACGAGCCCGCGCGGAAAGGATCCAGACCGTATGCAATGCGATAGCACATCCCCGCTGTCTCGCGAGACTGATGCGCCCGAAACTATCGTCAAACTGGAGTGCGACATCGACGACGCGTCGCCCGAGGTGCTTGCCTACGCCGCCGACCGCCTGCGCGAGGCAGGTGCGCGCGAGGTGCACTGGCTGCCCCTCTACTGCAAAAAAGGCCGTCCCGGTTGGCAGCTGCAGGTGATCTGCTCGCATGAGGATATCGAGCGCCTGCAGACGATTATCTTTTTGGAAACCACGACCAACGCCGTTCGTTGCCAGGTGATGGAACGCGTTTGCCTGCCGCGCCGATTCGAGCAGGTGACAACGCCTTGGGGCGAGGTATCCGTTAAGGTGGCGACTCTGCCCGACGGCAGCGAGCGCGCGGCTCCCGAGTACGAGGATTGCGCCCGTCTTGCCCGCGAACATGACGTGCCGCTCCAACGCGTGATGCAGGCGGCTCAGAGCGCGGCGCTGCGATTCGAGTAACACGGTAATGGGCTCCGCATCCGCCGGGCCCCGTTTTCAGCCCCATCAACTCCGCTTCGAAAGGACTCCCCATGAAATACCTCATCGCTTCCGACATCCATGGCTCCGCATACTGGGCCGAGCGCCTGGTCGCCGCCATCGAGTCCGAGCGGCCCGACCGCATCGTGCTGCTGGGCGACCTGCTCTACCACGGCCCGCGCAACGACCTGCCGCGCGACTACGCCCCCAAGCGCGTGATTCCGCTGCTCAACGCCCTGGCCGACCGCATCATCGCGGTGCGCGGCAACTGTGACGCCGAGGTCGACCAGATGGTGCTCGACTTCCCCGTCATGGCCGACTACGCCACCCTGTTTGACGAGACCGGACGTGAACTGTTCCTGACGCACGGCCACGTCTTTGGCGCCGGCATGCATAACAGCGTTGACCACGCGCCCGCGCTGCCCGAGGGCTCCGCGCTCGTCTACGGCCACACGCACATCAAGGTTAACGAGGAAAGCGCCGCGCACCCGGGCCTGTGGCTCTTCAACCCCGGCAGCGTGAGCATTCCCAAGGACGGTACGCACAGCTACGGCATCTACGAGGGCGGTGCGTTCCGTCACGTGATCATGGAGGAGGACTAACCATGGCGCAGCACATGGCTCAGCAAAATGCCGAGGGCTCGCGCGATCTGTCCACGCTGGTCGACGCGTCGGCCGAGCTGCAGCATCTGGTGCAGACCATCTGGCGCCTGCGTCAGCCCGATGGCTGCCCGTGGGACCGCGAACAGACGCATCAGAGCATTGGCAAGAACATGATCGAGGAAGCCTACGAGGCGCTCGACTGCATCGAGGCCGATGATGCGGTGCACCTGCGCGAGGAGCTGGGCGACGTGCTCATGCAGGTAGTGTTGCATGCGCAGATCGCGGCGGACGCCGGCGAGTTTACGCTGGCCGACGTGGCGCGCGATATCGACGCCAAGCTCATTCGCCGTCATCCGCACGTGTTTGGTGATGCGGATGCCGACAACTCCGACGAGGTGCTCAAGATTTGGGACGAGGTCAAGCTTGCCGAGAAGGCTGCCAAGGACAAGGCCGTGGCAGCGGGCGAAGCTGCGCCCGAGGGCCTGCTCGACGGCGTGCCCACGCATCTGCCGGCGCTGATGCAGGCGCAGAAGGTGTCGCGCAAGGCGGCTGCCGTGGGCTTTGAGTGGGAGACGGTCCAGGATGTGTGGGACGAGGTCGCCGAGGAGCGTGCCGAGTTTGAGGCCGAGGCTCCCGGCTCGCCCGAGCGCGAGATGGAGTTTGGCGACCTGCTCTTTGCCCTGGTCAACGTTGCGCGCAAGGAGGGAATCGACGCCGAGAGCGCCCTGCGTGCCAGCACGGCAAAGTTCCGCCGCCGCTGGGCCGCGATGGAGCGGATGGCGGCCGACGTCCACGTGGATCTGGCCGAGCTTTCGACCCACGGCCTCAATGACCTCTGGGATGCCGCAAAGGCAGAGGAGTAAGACTGCGGGAGCGACGGGACGGGCTTGTCCCGTCGCTCCCATTATTTTTAAAAAGATTGTATCCCTTGGCTAACTTAGGGCATAATGCAAAAAGTGCGATAAGGCTAACTTATGAACCTGCGCGCCGCTGTAGCGTGCAAGCCGTGTCGCCAAGCATTCAACCCGTTTCCAAGTGAGAGGGAGACAACATGAGCGATATTTTGGATGTCTACGGTCGCGAGGTGCTCGACAGCCGCGGCAACCCCACCGTCGAGGTCGAGGTCGTGCTCGAGGACGGCAGCTTCGGCCGCGCGATGGTGCCTTCGGGCGCTTCGACCGGCGCCTTTGAGGCATGTGAGCTGCGCGACGGCGACAAGGGCCGCTATCTGGGCAAGGGTGTCTCGCAGGCCGTCGAGCACGTCAACAACGAGTGCGCCGATGCCGTCGTGGGCCTCGACGCCTTCGATCAGCGCGCCGTCGATGCCGCGCTAATCGCCGCGGACGGTACGCCCAACAAGACCAAGCTCGGCGCCAACGCCATTCTGGGCGTGTCGCTGGCCGTTGCCCGCGCCGCAGCCGAGTCGGCGGGCCTGTCGCTGTACCAGCACCTGGGCGGTGTCAACGCCCATCTGCTGCCCACGCCCATGATGAACATTCTCAACGGCGGCGTGCACGCCGACAACAACGTCGACTTCCAGGAGTTCATGATCATGCCGGTGGGCGCCCCGAGCTTTGCCGAGGGTCTGCGCTGGTGTGCCGAGGTCTATCACACCCTCAAGGGCGTGCTGCACGAGGCCGGCTTGGGCGGCGGCGTGGGCGACGAGGGCGGCTTTGCGCCCAACCTCAAGACCAATGCCGAGCCGTTCGAGTACATCACCAAGGCCGTCGAGAAGGCCGGCTTTAAGCCCGGCGTCGACTTCATGTACGCCATGGATCCGGCCTCGACCGAGTTCTACAACGCCGAGACCGGCATGTACGAGCTCAAGGGCGAGGGCGTGGAGTACACGAGCGCCCAGATGGTCGATTACTGGGAGAAGCTCGTTGACGCCTATCCCATCATCTCCATCGAGGACGGCATGGCCGAGGAGGACTGGGACGGCTGGGTTGAGCTCACCCGTCGCATTGGCAACAAGGTGCAGCTGGTAGGCGACGACCTGTTCGTCACCAACACCGAGCGCCTCAAGAAGGGCATCGAGCTGGGCGCCGCCAACGCGATTCTGGTCAAGGTCAACCAGATTGGCACGCTCACCGAGTCACTCGAGGCCATCGAAACCGCCAAGGAGGCCGGCTACGCCTGCATCGTGAGTCACCGCTCCGGCGAGACCGAGGACTCCACCATCGCCGACCTGGTCGTGGGCGTCAATGCCGGCCAGATCAAGTCGGGCGCCCCGTGCCGTAGCGACCGCATCGCCAAGTACAACCAGCTCATCCGCATCGAGGACGAGCTCGAGGGCAGCGCGCGCTACGCCGGCAAGGCCGCGTTCTACAACATTCGCTAGGCAAGCGGCGTGTGCGGGGGCGGGGCTGACTCGGATTCGCCTCGCTCCCGCCGGGCATTGTTGAGCACCATTGGGCGCTGGGCCATACGGCTCAGCGCCTTTTTTATGTCGAGCAAAGGCTGGCGAAGGCGGTGCGGGCACTCGTGCTATAACTAAAAGACTTAGCGCAAACAAACCTCAACCGCACAAGGCGCACATGGATCAGATTTACGACAACAGGTACTATTCCGCCGGTTCGCGTGAGCCGTCACCTCGCCGTGCGCATTCGGTGCAGCTTGGCGGGTCTGGTTATGCTGGCGCTGATCGCTCCAGGTATAGCTCGCCGGCGACTTCGCATCCCAATGCTCAGCCAAATAGTTCCTCGGATGGTCCGGTGCGCCCATCGCGTTCCAGGCATGCGTCGCGCCCTTCGACCCAGGCGTCCGGCGAGCCGCGCCGTCCCTCAAGCCGTTTTTCGGGCTCGGACTTTATGCATTACGCCAACGACAACGCGGTGGTCAAGGCAATTTACGACTTTACCCACGGTCCTCAGCGAGGGCTATTCATCGGCATCGTTGTGGCGCTGGCGCTTGTGAGCCTGTATTTCCCCGTGCGCGATCTGTACGTGGCAAAGCGTTCGAGCGATATCTTGGCCAAGCAGGTCGAGATTCGCCAGCAATACAATGACGAGCTGCAAAAAAGCGTCGACAAGCTGCTCTCGGAGGAGGGTATCAAGGACGCGGCATCCGAGGACCTGGGCTTGGTGATGCCCGGCGAGAAGAGGATTGAAGTGCAGGGCCTGGACGACGATTCGGATGCCTCGTCGAGCAAAAAATCCTCAAACGCCAAGAAGGCCAGCGAAGTTGCCAAGGAAATCGAAGAAGTCGGTAAGGACGCGCCGTGGTACATCCAGGCGTTCGACATGCTGTTTGGGTTTAACGGCGTCGAGGGCCAGACGGTCGTGTCCAACGGCAAATAGCGCCCGGAGGGGAGCCCGCAATGGCAGATTGCAAACGCTATAAGGTAGCCGCGATCGACCTGGGAACGGTGTCGTCGCGACTGGTGTTGGCCCAGGTCGAGGGCGGGGCGATTGTGGAATCGTCCAAGCATACCGAGATTACCGACCTGGGCGAGGGCGTGGACGCGACGGGTCGCTTTTGCGAGGCGGCTGTCAAGCGTGTGCTCGCTGCGTGTCGCATGTTTGTGGATGAGGCGCGCACCTTTGGGGCCGCGTGCGTCTGCACCACCTGCACGAGCGCCGCGCGCGATGCATCCAATGCCGCACTGCTGCTGGACGGCCTGCGCGATCTGGGGCTTGAGCCGCAGGTGATTCCGGGCGAGGTCGAGGCGCGCCTGACGTTTTTTGGCGTGGCACACGACTTTGCCGGCGAGCGCATTATTGTCGCGGATTCGGGCGGCGGGTCCACGGAACTCGCGACGGGCGTCTATGCACCGGAGCGCGGCGTCTTTGCGCTGGAGGGAACGCGCTCGCTGGACATCGGTTGTCGCCGCGTGACCGAGCGATTTTTCTCGGTGTTGCCGCCTGCGGACGGCGAGCTTGCTGCCGCTGCCGCGTGGGCAGGCGAACAGCTCGCCGCCTATTTTGAAGGCCTGCCCGGCGACTTTGAGCGCGCCGAACGCTTGGTCGCAGTGGGCGGCACGGTGACTACGCTGGTGGCTCTGGTCCACGAGCTGGAGCTGTATGATTCGAGCTTTGTGCACCTACGCGAGCTGTCTCTGGAGCAGGTCTCGGCCGCTATCGAGCGCATGTCCGCGCTGGATGTTGCGGGCATCGCCGCGTTACCGGGCGTGCAGCCCAAGCGCGCGGGCGTGATCTTGGCAGGTGCCGTGGTGATTCGCGAGCTTATGCGAGCCGGCGGCTACGACACGCTCACCGTAAGCGAGAACAGCCTGCTCGCCGGCATGGCCGCCACCATCAACGAAACCCTCGACGGCGCGAACCCCACCATCGGCTGGACTCCCAGCCTCAGCGCCCTCTAAATAAGTTGCGGTGAAATACGGACTAAAATCGCCCTTTCGGGCACCAAACAGTCCCTATTCCACCGCAACTCAACAGCCGGCACCTGGGGACAGTCCTTGCGGGGCGTCCCCACAGCGCCTATGCCAGCTTGTCGATCTGCCCAATCTCCCAAAGCGGAATATTGATGAGCATGCCCTCGTCTCTATATGCCGCCAGGGAGCTCCTCACGCAACGCTCGAGTTTGAATTTTTCGCAGGCTATTTTCAGACTCTTCGCTTTAAGGTTCTCTGCCGCCTTGACCTCAAGGGGAAGCACGGTTCCCGCATGGTCGATGGCAAAGTCGGTTTCGGCATTGCCGGAGGTAGAGGACCAATACGCGGGAGTTTTGTCCTGGAGCAAAAGCTCCTGCGCGACGTATTGTTCGGTCAGCGAACCTTTGAACTCGGTAAAAACAGCGGATCCGTTAAGAACGATGGCCGGAGAGAGACCGGAGAGCGCTCCGAGGATGCCGGTGTCGATGCAGAACAGTTTGAAGCCCGAGAGGTCTTCGTAGCTCGAGAGCGGCGCCTTTAGAGCGGAAACACGTGGCACCTTATGAACGATTCCGTAGTCCGTGAGCCACTGGAGGCTTTCCTCGAAATCGCGTGCGCGCGCTCCGGGACGAAGGGCGCCATAGACAAACTTCTTGTTCTCCTTTGCAAGCTGGCCGGGAAGGGATTTCCAAACCAACCTCATGCGCTCGACGATGCGGGCGGGTGCATGTTTGCCAAAATCGGATTCGTAAGCCTCGATGATTTGCTGTTGAAGCCTTCGGGCTTCGATGAAGTCGCGTGTCTCGGCGAAAGTGGAGACAACTTCGGGCATACCGCCGACAACAAGGTATTCCTTGAGCAAGTGCTCGAGCTTTTCGGTAACGTTTGTTAGAAGGTTCATGTCTGCGGCAAGGATGGCGTCGGCGAGTGGGTTGCCGTCGACGGCACGAACGAACTCAGCAAACCCCATGGGACGCATGGTGAGCTGGTCGATTTTGCCGACGGGAAATGACTCGTTTTCGCGTCGGAGCGCGAGGCCCATATAGGAACCGGCTGCTACGATGTGGTATTCGGGTGCAAGCTCGTTGAAGTACTTGAGCGAGGTGATCCCGCGTGGCGCCTCTTGGATCTCGTCGAAGATGATGAGCGTGTCTTCCGGCGTTACGGTTTGGCCACGTAGGAGTTCTATCTGGGAGATGATGCGCTTGGGGTCGAGGTTCCCATCGAACAGCGAGCGTGTGCTCGGCTCGAGCATAAAGTCAAAACGAATGACGTTTCGATACTGCTGGCTTGCGAATTCGTTAAGAAGCCAAGTCTTTCCTGTCTGGCGGGCTCCCTTAAGCAAGAGAGGTTTGCGATTCGCCCTTGATTTCCAAGCGATAAGTTCACTCATAAGCTGTCGCTGCATATTGCCTCCCAACCCTTTCGGCTAGTATAAGGCCATTTGGGAGTTTCCATCGGAAAATGTGGGAGACAACCACGTTTTTCCATCGGAAAATGTGGGAGACAACCACGTTTTTCCATCGGAAAATGTGGGAG
>CAUASQ010000076.1 GCA_958431945.1 uncultured Collinsella sp.
GGAGAGAACGCTCCCGCAAACTGCCTCTTGACAACTTATAGGAGCGTCGGTTTTAGTTCAACAAGTTTCGGAGTGGTCGCGGTTGAGCGATTCGTCGTAGTAAACCGCCATAGTTTTGGCGGAGGCAGTCTGATTTGTAGGTGGTAAACCAAAGAGTGTCCCTTTTGACTAGTCGTTTATGAACGTCCCCGATGACTAAGTTGCAGGTGGCGGCGGTTGTGTTACACTAACGCTGCGTAGTTGACGCAATCATCTCGATACAGATCAATGATGTTCGTCGTTTTGAACGGAACTAGACTGTTTAGCCGCCCTGAAGGTTTATGCAGGGAGCATGTGATCACAGGGCTTGAAAAGAAAGTTGAGCAAACACTGTGTCTGATCAACAGCAAGAAAACGAAATAACGACGACGCAAGCCGCTCCCGCTGCACCGGTTGCGTCGGACCAGGTCGCGGCGCCCGCGCAAGCCTCGGCTCCTGAGACGCCTAAGGCTGCTTCGACGCCTACGCCTGCAGCGGCTGAGAAGGCCGTGCCTGCAACTGGTGAGGAGACTGCTCCGGCAAAGCCCAAGCGCCCGCGCCGCACGGCCAAGCCTGCCGCTGACGGCGAGGAGGTCACCAAGCCCAAGCGCCGTACCACGCGCACGACGCGCGCCAAGCGCACCGTTGCGGCTGACTCCTCGGCGCCGATTTCCGATGAGGTCGCGCAGGCACGTGCGTTGGCGCAGATTAGCGAGGCTCAGGTGGTGCGCGCCCGCCGTCGTGCTGCCGAGCGCGAGGCCGCGGCTCTGACCGAGCTTGCAGCTCCGTCTGTGCCCGAGGCCCCTGCCGCCACCGAGACCCCTGTCGCCGACCAGCCGACCGAGAAGCCGGCACCGCGCACACGCCGTCGCACGGCTGCTAAGGCCGAGCAGGTTGCTGAACAGGTAACCCCCGAGCTCACTGAGGCTTCGGTCCGTTCCGCGGCAGGGGAGGGCATATCGCCTGTTGAGCCCGCTGCGCCTGTCGAGGCCAGCGAAGTTCCCGTTGTCGATCCGGCTTTGCGCCCGCACCGTCGCGGTCGCAAGCCCAAGGCCTTCGTTGAGGCCGAGAAGGCCGCAGCCGCAGCCGCCGCCGCTCGGGATGCTGCGGCGACCGCCGAGTCTGCAACCGCCGCCGACGCGCCCGTCCAGGATGCTACGACTTCCGAGGCCGCTCCCGCCGATGTCGAGCCCGCCGACGTCCGCCCCGGTCGCAGTCGTCGCACTGCTGCTAAGCGCACGTCCAAGGCTAAGGCTGCCAAGAAGGGTGCGTCCGAGGATTCCGCCGAGATGACCGCCGATGCATCGATTGATGCCGCCGAGCCCCAGGACGTCGAACAGCCTGCGTCCGAGAAGCCCAAGCGCGGTCGCAAGAAGTCCGCTAAGGCCAAGGCGTCCGAGCAGCAGGCTGATGTCGAAGCGCAGGTCGATACCGGCGCCGAGGCCAATGACGCCGCCGCAACCGATGGTGCCGCCCCCGCCGAGGGCGAAGACGGCGCTCGCCCCAACCGTCGCCAGCACAAGCGCAACGAGGAGCGCAACGAGCGCAAGGACGAGCGCAACAACGACCGTCGCAACCGCCAGCGCGATCGCAAACAGCGCAACAAGGAGCGCAACGCCGCCCCCACCGAGCCCACGCTTTCGCGTGAGGAACTCGCGGCCATGAAGGTCGCCGAACTGCGCGAGAAGGCCAAGGAGTTCGAGATCGAGACGACCGGCAAGAAGAAAGCCGAGCTCGTCGAGGAGATCTACGTCACCGCCGCGAAGGCCGAGGGCTTCCGCGACATCAAGGGCATCCTGCAGATTCGTCCGGACAGCTCCGGTATCATCCACGCCCACGGTTACATGAAGTCCAACGACGACGCCTTCGTCCCCGCCTACCTCATCCGCTCCGCGCGTCTGCGCACGGGCGACGTCATCGAGGGCTCGCTTCGTCCTTCGCGCGGCGGCGACAAGCGCGCCGGCCTCGCCAAAATCACGACCGTCAACGGTCTAGACCCCGAGCAGATTCGCAACCGCCCCAAGTTTGGTGACCTCACCCCGGTCTATCCCAACGAGCCGCTGCGCATGGAGCACGGCAAGGACTCCATTACCGGTCGCGCCATCGACATCGTGTCGCCGATCGGCAAGGGTCAGCGTGGCTTGATCGTGTCTCCGCCCAAGGCCGGCAAGACCACGATCCTCAAGAAGATCTGCCAGTCCATCTCGATCAACAACCCCGAGGTGCACCTCATCTGCCTGCTCGTCGACGAGCGCCCCGAAGAGGTCACCGATATGCAGCGCTCCATTAAGGGCGAGGTCGTGGCCTCGACCTTCGATATGCCCGCCGACAACCACACCCGCGTGGCCGAGCTCGTCATCGAGCGCGCCAAGCGCATCGTGGAGCTGGGCGGCGATGTCGTGGTGGTGCTCGACTCCATCACGCGTCTTGCCCGCGCCTACAACTTGGCGGCGCCCGCCTCGGGCCGCATCCTTTCGGGCGGCGTCGATTCGGCGGCGCTGTATCCGCCCAAGCGCTTCCTGGGCGCAGCCCGCAATATCGAGAACGGTGGCTCGCTCACCATCCTGGCCTCTGCCCTCATCGACACCGGTTCCAAGATGGACGAGGTCATCTTTGAGGAGTTCAAGGGCACCGGCAACATGGAGCTTAAGCTCGACCGCGACCTGGCCGACCGCCGCATCTTCCCGGCTATCGACCCCGTTGCCTCCGGTACGCGTAACGAGGACCTGTTGGTTGACGAGCAGATGCGTCCGTTTGTCTTTGGCCTGCGTCGCATTCTTGCCGGCATGAACAACACCGAGCGCGCGGCCGCATCGTTTATCAAGGGTCTTAAGGGCACCAACACCAACCAGGAGTTCCTGGTGCGTTCGGCCAAAAAGCACAGCGACTACGAGCAGACGTTCTAGGTTGTCATCCACGCGCAGCGATAGTCATCAGTGCAATAAAGGGTCGGGGCTTTGAGCCTCGGCCCTTTTCTATATTGCCGCTCCGCGCTTTTTTGACCATAAGACTGGCAAGCAGCAGGTTTCCCGTTTCAATCCGACATCGTCGCTTGCAATCGACAGGGCGGTTTCGCATAATAGCTTTTAAGCTTCGCGACGGAAAACGCAGATGAAACGAACCATATACCGTTGCTTTGGGGCATAGCCCCGCTTCATCTTCTCTCGCGCAGCCAACTGAATGATGCGATTTGGGTGCTGGAAGATGGGGAGAGCTCATGGCTTCTTCTGATGCAACACAACGAGCAGTCCTTGCCGGACTTTCGTGCGGGATCGGCCTTGCCGCTCCCGTGGTTATGTATGCCGCGACGCTGCCGTTTTCGTCTGTGAACGAGACGGTCGTGGCGGGTGCGGTTCCCTTCGCCGTGGGCGCGGTGGCGGGCGTGGGTATCTATGCCGCCTCGCTGGGTATTTCCGAGTACCGTGCGCAGCGTGAAGAGCGTCTATTCCAGCCTGATGCTATGGGCGGTGCCGCCAATCTCAATCAGCATCAAAGCGAGTTCAAGACCGCCTCGATTCCAGCTCAGCAGCAGGATGCGACTCCTTACGCTGCGGCTTCTGCTTCTCAGGCTCAGGCGGAGCAGTCTACCTCGGCATTCCTTTCCGGCCTGACTGGTGCGTTCCAGCGCCGTCATGCCGATGATGGTGTCCCTACCATCGCTCGAGCCGCAGATGCTATGGACGAGGACGAGGCTTGGTCCATGATCGACAGTATGCTCGACGACGATTCGCCGGTGAGCTGCGACCCTGCACACTCGCGCGACGTCTATCAAGTCGCCATCGACGAGCTCACCAACGGCGGGCAGACCGGCTCCTTCAATCGCGACGACATCGCCGCCGCGGCACGCGCCGTGTCTGGCTCCCAGGCCGCCCCTGCGGGCAGCACGGCGGCTTTCGTGGCGCTCGTCGCCAACGCGGCAGCCAATAACGCCTACAGCGCTACCTCGGCGGACGCGAACGCTTCTGCCGACAATTCGTACGTTGATGAAGCCATGACTGCGGACGAGGAGGCCGTTGCCGCCCGCCGTGCCGCCGAAAGCTCGCTTTGGGGCGCTCCTGCCCAGCAGCAGGCGGCTGAGGCTGCGCCGTACAATGCAAACCTCGCCAGCATGCCTATCATCTCCGGTGCCGTGGACATCGATCTCGATGACCTCGATGAGCCTGCAGCCATCACCGCATCGATTGATGCCCAAGATCGCATCGACACCGGCGACCTTCCGGACGCCTCGCTCGAGGTTGATGTTCCCATGGCCGATTACTCGGGCCACGAGGACATGTGGGCCGCCGCCACCGCGATTCTGGATGAGATTGACGAGCCCGCTCCTGTTGCAGCCCCCGCTCCCGTCGCTGCCCCTCAGCCTGCTGCCCCCGCCTATGTCGGCCGTCACAGTGCTGTGTTCCCCGAGGATACTGCCCGTATCTCGCGCGAGAGCATCGAGCGGGCCGAGGCTATTGCCGCCGGCATTATGGAAAACCGTCGTCACGAGCGCGTCAATCAGATCCTCGAGGAAGAGATCGAGCGCCTGCAGTCCTCAACCGCCAAGCGTACGGGCCGTGCCTATCTGAGCGTTATCGAGGGCGGTACCGCCAGCTTCGCGCCGCTCCGCGCGGAGGCATAACTTCTGCATGGTTAAGATCAATCGAAAATGGGCGGTTGTAACCTGCCTGATGGCGCTCTTGATCTGGGGCAATTCGCTGGTTCCCGGCTCGGGGTCGGGCTCGCTGAGCCTAACGGTCATGGAAGCTATCCGCGGTTTCCTGCACAGCGTGGGACTTCCATATGAATGGGTGACCAACTTTGTTGTTCGCAAGTGCGCGCATTTTACCGAGTATATGGTGCTCGGCATCTTGGCAACGCACGCCTTTGATTTTGAGGGCCGGCGCACCTTTGACGTGCTGCTGCCCACGGCGGTGTTCCTGCTGCTGATTCCCTCGATCGACGAGACGATTCAGCTCTTTGTGCCGGGACGCGCCGGCATGATCACCGATGTGATGATCGACTGCTGTGGAGCGGCAACGGGCGTTGTGCTCCGATATCTCTTACGGTCGCTGATGTGCGCTAAAAAGGCCGTCTAGGACGTATTGTTTGGTCCTAGGCGGCCTTTTTTATTTGAGGGCTTATATGAGGCGTGGTGGCGTCGTTCCGTAGGTCGGATTTGCCGGGCGCGCCACGCCCTGTGGGTGCGTCTGCTACTGAAGCGCCTGTGCGCCCAGGGCCAAGCAGCCCATGATGCCCTGCTTGCCCTCGAGGCTGTTGTTGACAATATAGGTATCGATGTCGTTGACCTCGGGCGTGACGATATAGCCGTTGAGCATCTCGGCGCACTTTTTGCGTGCGAGCGGCACGATGGGGGTGTGGTCGGCCACGCCGCCGCCGATGATGATTTTTTGCGGTGCGTAGCACAGCGTGTAGATCATGAGCGCCTGTGCCAGATAGCCGGCGAGCAGGTCCATGGCCTCCGGGTCATCGGCCATGTCTCCGGCACTCTTGCCATCCCAGCGCTTTTTGACGCCGGGACCTGCGATGAGGCCCTCGAGGCAGTTGTCGTGGAAGGGGCAGGCGCTGTGCTCGCCAATGGTGTCGCGCGGATCGCGCGTGACCAGGATGTGGCCGGCCTCGGGATGCATCATACCGTGCACGAGCTTACCGCCCGAGAGCACACCGGCGCCCACGCCGGTACCGATGGTCAGGTAGACCACGTCCGTGAGGCCCTGGGCGCAACCAAAGGTGACCTCGCCCAGGCAGGCAACGTTGACGTCGGTGTCGTAGCCGCAGGGAATATTGAGCTCGTTTTGGATGGTGCCCAGCAGGTCGAAGTAGCGCCATGCCGTTTTGGGCGTCTCCAGGATCTTGCCGTATTGGGGCGAGGCAGGGTTGACTGCGGTGGGGCCAAAGGCGCCGATGCCCAGCGCGGCGATGCCCTTGTTCGCAAACCATGCATTGACGGTCTCAACGGTCTCCTGCGGGGTCGTGGTCGCGATCTGCTCGCGCTCCAGGACCGTACCGTCTGCATAGCCCGTGGCGCAGACCATCTTGGTGCCGCCGGCCTCGAGCGCTCCGATAAGCTGCTGTTCTGCCATAGTATTCCTCTCTCTGGGACGAGTTGCTCCGTGACTAAAGTATAGGTCTCTAAACCATTTAAGAAAGCGCTATAAAAAGAAGAAGCCTCGCAACGTGGCGGGCGGTGCGGGGCTTCTTTGGTTGCTTTAGTTGCCGGGCCGTCCTTACCCGCGCGGCTTGATTTTATCACGCAGGGACTTGAGGTTCTCCAGTGCCGCGTTAAGCGTCTCATCCCGCTTGGCAAAGTGGAAACGAATCAGATGGTTGACGGGCTCGCGGAAGAAGCTCGAGCCGGGCACGGCGCCCACGCCCACCTTGGATGCGAGGTCCTCGCAGAATTCGAGGTCGCTGTCATAGCCAAACTCAGAGATGTCCATCATGACGTAGTAGGCGCCCTGCGGCACGTTATGCTCAAGACCGATGCTATCGAGCCCCTGGCAGAACAAGTCGCGTTTGGCGGTGTAGAGGTCGAGGACCTCATCGTAATAGCTGTCGTCGAAGTTGAGGGCGGTGACAACGGCTTCCTGCAGGGGAGCGGCGGCACCCACGGTGAGAAAGTCGTGGACCTTCTTGATACGCTCGGTGATCTGGGCCGGCGCGATGGTGTAGCCCAGGCGCCAACCGGTGATGGAGTACGTCTTAGACAGCGAGCTGCAGCTGATGGTTCGCTCGAACATGCCGGGCAGCGTGGCCATATAGACGTGCTCGTGGGGCGCGTAGACGATGTGCTCGTATACCTCGTCGGTAATGCAGTAGGCGTCGTACTTTTTGCAGAGGTCGGCGATGAAGGTGAGCTCCTCGCGCGTAAAGACCTTGCCGCAAGGGTTGGAAGGGTTGCACAGGACGATGGCCTTGGGGTCGTTGTCGCGGAAGGCAGCCTCGAGCGCCTCGCGGTCAAAGTCGAATGTGGGCGGGTTGAGCGGCACATAGATGGGCTCGGCACCCGAGAGAATGGTGTCAGCGCCGTAGTTCTCGTAGAACGGCGAGAAGATGACGACCTTGTTTCCGGGGTTCGTAACCGTCATCATGGCGGCCATCATGGCCTCGGTGGAGCCACAGGTGACCACGATATTCTGGTTGGGGTCGATCGGCATGCCCATAAAGTGCTCCTGTTTGGCGGCGAGCGCCTCGCGCATGGCCTGGGAGCCCCAGGTAATGGAGTACTGGTGGTAGAGCGGCTTGGGGTCGGCGGCGATGGCGCTGAGGCTGTTGAGCAGCTGCGCTGGGGGATCGAAGTCAGGGAAGCCCTGCGACAGGTTGACGGCGTCATACTTGTTGGAGATGCGCGTCATACGGCGGATGACGGAATCGGTAAACGTTGCCGTACGGTTGGAGAGTTCTTTCATGCCGGTCCTTTCGAGCATTTGCAGTGGGGCAAGTTTACTCCTATGGAACCGGTAGGATTTGCCCGAAATGGATCTAAAAAACTCTTTTCAAAATTCTTGAAAATTGGGGCTTGCATCGCATGGCGTTCCTTGCAATAATAGTCGAGCGCGAAGCGCACAGGACACGGTGGGTGTA
>CAUASQ010000077.1 GCA_958431945.1 uncultured Collinsella sp.
TCAACACGATCCACTCCGCGGTCGGCGCCATCAACGAGACCGACGTCGTCCTGGCCGACGCCTCCAACGCCATCATCATCGGCTTTGGCGTGCGTCCCGACGGCAAGGCCCGCTCCGCTGCCGAGCGCGAGGGCGTCGAGATCCGTTGCTACGACGTTATCTACAAGTGCCTCGAGGAGCTCGACGCTGCCCGCATCGGCATGCTCAAGCCCACCGAGGTCGAGGTTTCCACGGGTACCGCGACCGTCCTGGACACCTTCAAGGTGCCCAAAGTCGGCATCGCCGCCGGTGTCCGCGTCGAGGAGGGCGAGATCGCCGCGACCGATTCCGTGCGCTTGGTGCGCGACGGCATCGTGGTCTTCAATGGCAAGATCGCCTCGATGCGCCACTACAAGGACGAGGCCAAGAGCCTCAAGAGCGGTTCCGAGGGTGGCATTGGCCTGGAGAACTTCCAGGATATCAAGCCCGGCGACCAAATCGAGGGTTACCGCATCGACCAGGTTGCCCGTACCGAGTAGGGGGTAGCGCTATGAAGCAAACGCAGGCAACCCGCCGTCTGGGCGAGCAGCTTCGCGAGAAGCTTGGTTATATCCTGCTCTTTGAGGTTTCCGATCCGCGTCTCGACCTGGTCACCCTGACCGCGGTCGAGGTCGCGGTGGACCGTTCGTTCGCGCGCGTGTACGTGTCGTGCGACGCGAGCCGCTACGACGAGGTCATGGAGGCGCTCGCCAGCGCCAAGGGCCGCATCCGTAGCCTGTTGGCCCGCTCGCTCGATTGGCGCGTCACGCCCGAGCTCGATTTTCGCATCGATCGCTCGACCGATGAGGCCGAGCGCATCACGCGTGCGCTGGAAAACGTTCCGGCCACGCTTGCGATCGAAAAGGACGAGGACGGCTACCCCATAGCGGATGCCGCCCAGGAGGCAGCTTTAGATGACTAATTCCGCCGATCTCGCCTCGTGCGAGTCTGCAGATATTAAACGACGCATCCTCGAGCTTATCGAGGGTGCGTCCTCCATTGCGATCTCGGGTCACACCTCTCCCGATGGCGATGCCTTGGGCTCCGTGTTGGGCCTGGGCCTTTCGCTTATGAAGGTGTTCCCCGACAAGGACATCGCCCTGCTGCTGGCAGACGACGATCCCGTTCCGCGCATCTATCGTTTTATGGAGGGCGCCGATCTGCTGGTGCCGGCATCTGCCTACACCGGCAACCCGGACCTGTTCATCTCGGTAGACGTGCCGGTCGTCGAGCGCCTCAATAATTCCGCCGAGGTGTTGCGTCGCTCGGCCCACGTGGCGTGCTTTGACCATCACCCGGCGCGTGAGGAGTTTGCCGAGGTCAGCCTTAGGTGTGTCAATGCCGCTGCTTGCGCCATGATCATCGACCGCTTTTTGGCCGATTGCGGCATTACCGCAAGCGATAGCATCGCCACCTGCCTGTTGTGCGGCCTGGTTACTGACACCGGTCGTTTTCAGTATCAGAACGCCGACGCCGCCGCGTTTCATGCTGCCTCACGCCTGGTGGCGCACGGTGCCGATCCGGCGCGTGTCGCGCTCGAGGTCTACCAGAGCATGCGTGTCGAGTTCTTGCACCTCAAGTCCATCGTCATGGGTCGCATTAAGACGGTTGCGCACGGGCGCGTGGCGTATAGCTACGCGTACGAGAGCGACCTTAAGGACTGCGGCGTCACCTCGGACGAGTGCGACGGCCTGGTTGACGTGGTGCGTTCGGTGATGGGCGTCGAGGTCTGCCTGTTCTTAAAGGGCATCGACGGCGATACCAAGGTGCGCGGCAACCTGCGCTCCAAGGGTGACCTCGATGTGTCCGAGATCGCTGCCAACTTTGGCGGTGGCGGGCATCATGCCGCCGCCGGCTTTTCCAACAACGGAACAATTCGCGAGACGCTCGCCGTGGCACTTCCCATGCTGGCCGAGCTGGTGGGGGAGGATCCCGCTTCGGTGACCGTCGAGCTTTAACTTTTTGGATGGTACATGGCTCGTCGTACGCCTTCTCAACTGAATATGCTGCTCGCCGTCGATAAGCCGGTGGGCTGCACGTCCCACGATGTGGTCTCGCAATGCCGACGCGCCCTCCATGAGCGGCGCGTCGGCCATGCCGGCACGCTCGACCCCATGGCATCCGGCGTCATGGTGGTGGGCGTTGGCCAGGCTACTCGTCTGCTGGGCATGCTAACCCTCGATACCAAAAGCTATGTCGCCGACATCTCGTTTGGTGCCGAGACCAATACCGATGATGCGGAGGGTGAGGCGGTCCGCACAGTGGCTGTTGCCAACGAGCTCCGCGATCCTGCCTATGCCCGTGAGCACTTGGCCGCTATGCTGGGCCCGCAGATGCAGGTGCCGCCGGCGTTTTCGGCTATCTCGGTCAATGGCGTTCGCGCCTACAAGTCTGCTCGCGAGGGCAATGCGGTGGACCTACCTCCGCGTCCCGTCGAGGTCTATGCCGCCGACCTGATTGCCGTGGGCGGCGAGGGTGATACATGCGTGTGGACCGTGGCGTTCTCGGCGAGCAAGGGCACCTATATCCGTGCGCTCGCTCGCGACCTGGGCCGTGCTTGTGATAGCGCCGCGCATATTTCCGCGCTTCGTCGCACCGCATCCGGTGTTGTTTCCATTGGCGCTTGTCATGCGGTCGAAGAGCTTTCTCCCGAGTCCGCGGCTAGCTTTGCCCTGGATCCCATTGCGGCCTTGGGCGCCACGCGTGTTGACTTGCCGGGCAATCTTGCCGACGACCTGCTCTGCGGCCGACGCATTCCCGTTGAGCGTGCGCTTGCCGATTTCGATGTCTCGAAGGCGCTGTTTGCGCTGGTGCTCGATGGGGGACTCAAGGCGCTCGCCCGCATTGAGAGTGGCCGCTTTGTTATGGAGCACGTGTTTCCGCAGGCAATCGGCGGTGTTCGATGATGTTGTCCGCTCGCGAGCTCGCGCGTGTCTTTTTCGCGGGCGAGTCGGACGAGGCTCGCATCGTTCCTGCCGATGCGTTTGATGAGTGTGAGCACTTGGGTGCCGCTTCAATCGCCATTGGCGTGTTCGACGGCGTTCACCGTGGACACCAGGAACTCATCGAAGCGCTTGTCCGTGATGCCCGTGCCCATGGCTGTAAAGCGGTCGTGGTTACCTTCGATCCCGACCCGGACGTTGTGGTGAGCCCTTCGCCCGCTCAAAAATTGATGACGACGGCCGACCGTCTGCATGCCTTGGCTCAAACCGGGGTCGATGCGGTGGTGGCCGTTCCCTTTACGCCTGAGGTTGCGGCACTCGACCATGTCGGTTTTCTCGCACTGCTGTCACGCGTAGTCGACATTCGCTCGATTCGCGTTGGCAGTGACTTTAGGCTGGGTCGTGGCGGTGCTTCTGGTGTTGCCGAGATGCGCTCCTGGGGTTCCGAGCACGGCGTTGACGTGTATGGTCACGACCTGCTTTGCGAGGGCGGTGAGGCCATTTGCGCCACCCGCATTCGTCATGAGTTGGGACAGGGCCATGTGGAGCTTGCTGCTGAGTTACTCGGCCGTCCGTATATGGTGCGTGGCGGTGTTATTCGCGGCCGTCACGAGGGTTCTGGCATGGGCTTTCCCACGGCAAACTTGCAGGTTCCCGACGGCATTCAGGTGCCAGCCGATGGCGTGTATGAGGGTCTGGTGCTGGTCGATGACACCGCGTGGCCCGCTGCCGTGAACGTCGGCCTGCCGCCAACGTATGCTGACGATGCGGCATCTGCGCATCTCGAGGCTAATTTAATTGGTTATACGGGCGACCTGTACGGCGCTTCCGTTTCGCTGGCGTTTACGCGCTGGCTGCGTCCCTCGCGTGTGTTCGATTCGCTGGATGAGTTGATCGCGACCGTCGAGGGTAATATCGAAGATATTCGTCACAACTTGGGCGATCAGGGGGTGAGCATCCGTGATTAGCGATGAGGAAAAAGACCAGGTACGCACTGCGTCCGACCTAGTCGCCATCGTGCAGGAAACGGTTGAGCTCAAGCCCCGCGGCCATGAGTTTTGGGGCTGCTGCCCTTTTCATGGCGAAAAGACGCCGTCTTTCCACATTATCCCCGCCACGCAGGTGTGGCATTGCTTTGGCTGCGGCGAGGGTGGCGACGTCTTCACCTATATCATGAAGCGCGAGAACCTGAGCTTTCCCGAGTCAATCCGTTATTTGGCCGATCGCGCGGGTATTGAGCTGCATGACACCGGAGATCGCCGCGAGCGGGGTACTAAGCGTGCCCGAATCTACGATTTGTGCGCCGAGACCGCCCAGTTCTACCACACCATGCTTATGCGCGGTAAGGACGGCCGTCCGCGCGAGTACTTTGCCAGCCGCGGCATGGGTGGCGACGTCTGCCGCCGCTACTGCCTGGGCTTCGCACCGGGCCGCAACGCGCTGGTGTCGCACCTGTCCCAGGCGGGTTTTACCCCGCAGGAGATGATCGACGCCAACGTTGCCGTGAGCCGCGGGCGCGGGCAGCTTGCCGACCGCTTCTACGACCGCGTGATGTTCCCCATCTTTGACGAGCAGGGTCACAACATTGCCTTTGGCGGTCGTATCATGGGTGACGGGCAACCCAAGTACCTCAATACCGCCGAGACGAGCGTGTTTCATAAAAAGCGAAATCTCTACGGCTTTAATTGGGCCAAGGAGTTTATTGTCGCGCAGGATACCGCCATCGTGGTAGAGGGCTATACCGACTGCATCGCCTGTTGGGAGGCGGGGATTAAAAACGTCGTCGCCACGCTGGGCACCGCGCTCACGGAGCATCACGTCAAGACGCTCACCCGCTTTGCGAAGCGCATCGTGTACATGTTCGATGGTGACGCCGCCGGCCAAAAGGCCGCTCGCCGTGCGATTCAGTTTATCGAGCAGGATTCTATGGACCTGCGCTGCGTGGTGCTGCCCGACGGCAACGATCCCATGGAGTTCATCACCGCGCATGGTGGCGAGGCATTGCAGGCGCGCATCGATGCCTCCGAGCCCCTCATGGACTTTGTGTACCGTTCGCTGCAGGAGTCGAGTGACATCACCACGCCGGGCGGTCGCGCCAAGGCGCTGGAGGATGCGCTGACGCTTATCTATCCGTTGCGCGACAGCTATATGATCGACACGTACTTTATCCAGATTGCCGACCTGTTGGGTTTGGATCTGGAGACAGTGCGTGCGAGCTCGGGCCGTGTGTTTCGCGATGTCGCCAAGCGCGAAGATGTGGAACGACGTCGTGAGCAGAACTATGAGCGCCAGCGGGCACAGGCTGAGCGGTCCGGTAGCGCGGGCGGTCGGACGTCGGGTTCTCGCGATGCCGGTCGCGGTGCTTGGGCATCGGGCGCGACGCCGCCGGTGTCCGCGCCGGTCGAAGAAGAGCCGTACGACTACGTCCCGCTTGATGCCTACGGTGCCGCGCCCGTGGAGGTCGTCGAAGATCTTCCGCCGATCGATGTGCCTGATGGTATGGGCGCTGTGCCTGCGGCTGACGGTTCGGGCGCACCGGCTGCGGCGGCGCCGATGGTTCTTACCGATCTTGAACGCAAGTCCTTGGCAGGGGAGCGCGAACTGTTGACGATGCTCACGAGCTACCCCGACCTGTTCCGCACGTATGCCGACCGCATCTGCTCCATCGAGTGGGTTGACCCACGTCACGAGTCCATCGCGTGGGCCGTTCTGGCAACGCCGCCGGGAACCGATCCTGCAGCCTGCATGGATGCGGCGCGCTCGGTGTGTCCCGATGCGGCAACGCTTGTGAGTGCCGGGCGCATCTCGGCGACGAGCAAGCACCCCACCGAGACGAACATCGTGTTTATGCTCGATACGCTCGAGCTCTACACCATCAAACGCCGCATGCGTGCCGCACAGGCCAAGCTGCGCCAGGACCGTTCGCTTGATGATGAGGCCCGTCGCGCGCTGACCGTGCAGGCCGCGCAGGATTCGCAGCGTCAACGCGAACTGCAAAAGTCGATCGGCGGCGTGGCGGATCCGTTCCGTTTGATCGGCCTGGAGGCCGCAGGCACCGAACAAGCCTAGATGTTGTGGTCAACCAGCGTATTCTCGCCTATATCCAGTCCTCTTTTTGGGTATAGACGTCAATGTGTGTGCTAAAGTATTGAGTCCTGTGGACTATGAAGGGAGAATCTGTGCCAAAAAAGACTGAGAGCACGGGTACTGGGCTGGAATCCTACGTTGCAAAGCTCATGGGCAACGGCTCAAACAGGACTTCGGTAACCGAGGACGAGATTCAGGTCGCCCTGAAGGATATCGATGTTTCTGACGAGCAGCTCACCGCGGTGTATTCCGCGCTGCGCAACAGCGGCATCCAGATTATCTCCGCGAGCGGTAACGACGACGCCCCCATGGACGTCGACGATGACAATACCGATTCTGATACCGACGATTTCGATGACGACGACGAGCACGATTCCGGCTCGCTCGACGATCACGAGCTCAAGATGGCCCGCCAGGCCGACGCCGAGATGGGTTCTTCCAAGAGCAAGAAGAAGCGCACCGTGCGGACGTCCCGTTCGCGTTCGCGCGTGCGCGGCATCGATGCCTCCACGGTGATGCTGACCGGCGATCCGGTCCGTATGTACCTCAAGGAGATCGGCAAGGTCGACCTGCTGACCGCCTCCGAAGAGGTCGATCTGGCTATGAAGATTGAGGCCGGTCTTGAGGCCACCGAGAAGCTCGAGGCTGCCGATGCTGGTGAGCTCGAACTCACGCGTGCCGAGATGCGTCGTCTTACGCGCATTGAGAACGTGGGCCTCGAAGCCAAGCAGGCGCTCATCAGTGCAAACCTGCGTCTGGTCGTCTCCATCGCCAAGCGCTATGTTGGTCGCGGCATGCTGTTCCTGGACCTGATCCAGGAGGGCAACCTCGGTCTGATCCGCGCCGTCGAGAAGTTCGACTACCAGAAGGGCTTTAAGTTCTCCACGTACGCCACGTGGTGGATCCGTCAGGCCATCACGCGTGCTATCGCCGACCAGGCCCGTACCATCCGTATTCCCGTGCACATGGTCGAGACCATCAACAAGCTCGTCCGCGTGCAGCGCCAGCTCCTCCAGGACTTGGGCCGCGACCCGACCCCCGAGGAGATCGGTGCCGAGATGGACATGAGCGCCGACCGCGTCCGCGAGATCCAGAAGATCTCGCAGGAGCCCGTGTCGCTCGAGACCCCCATCGGCGAGGAAGAGGATTCCCAGCTGGGCGACTTCATCGAGGACTCCCAGGCCATCGTTCCGCCCGATGCGGCCAGCTTCTCCATGCTGCAGGAGCAGCTCACCCAGGTGCTCGATTCGCTTGCCGATCGTGAGCGCAAGGTTATCGAACTGCGCTTTGGCCTTGTCGACGGACATCCCCGCACGCTCGAGGAAGTCGGTCGTGAGTTTGGCGTCACGCGCGAGCGCATCCGCCAGATCGAGTCCAAGACTCTGGCCAAGCTTCGCCACCCGAGCCGTAGCAGTAAGCTGAAGGACTATATCGAGAGCTAGTCAAGCAAGAGGCGCCCTCAAGCACTGAACTGCCTCCCATTTCTTGGACACGAGAAATGGGAGGCTTTTTATGCGTGTCG
>CAUASQ010000078.1 GCA_958431945.1 uncultured Collinsella sp.
CCTCATGGCCGTCGCGGCCGAGGACGCGCGCGAGCGCGTCGAGGATCGCCCGCTCGTCATCCACTGCCAGTATCCTCGCCATGTTAGACCTCCTGAAACTCTCGTCGGAATTGTACTAGCGCCGCGCTCAGCGGTCCAGAGCCCTGCGCGCAGCGCCGACCCCCAGCCGGCGTCGAGCAGGGCATTCCCGCCCAGGACGAGCGCTGCGGAGAGGAGGACGAGCACGGCGGCGAGCGGCTTCCTACGCATCTGCCCTCCCGTCCTCGAAGCGGCAGAACCAGGCGATAAGGACGGCGGCGGTTGCCAGGGTGAGCACGAGGCCAGCGAGCGCAGTCGTGAGGAGAGGGCCCGCCGCGCGTGCGGCGTCGATGAAGGCCTCCACCCCGAGCGACCCCAGGCGCGCGGGCCAGGCGAGCGGCACCCAGCTCAGGGGCGTCGCCAGGGCACCGGTGAGCTCGCCGGTCATGAGGCCGTGCGCAAGTCCGCCCACTGAGAAGAACGCGAGGAGCATCCCCGCCGCGCCGGCGCCGATGGCGGCGTTGCGGCCGAGGCGCAGGGCCACGCCGAGCCCCAGCGCGTAGAGGGGCAGGCTGCCCAGCACGATGCCCGCCCAGGCGGCCGCAAGCGGAGCGGGCCCGAGCGGCAGGCGCCCGGCGGCGGCGAGCACGGCCCCGAACACGCCGAGCGCCACGGCCAGCGCGCCCGCGCCGAGCGCCGCAAGGGCGAGTAGCTTCGCCGCGACGGCGCGCCCGCGCGAGGGGACCGCCGTGAGGTTGGCGAGGCGCCCGGCAGCGCGCTCCTCGTCCACGGCGAGCCCGCAGACGATGGCGGACATGAGCGGCATGAGGGCGCCGAGGAACTGGGCGTAGGCGTCCGCGCCCAGCGCCGGGTCCCATCGGGTAACGGAGAAGTACTCGCCGCAGGCAAGACCGGCTGCCAGACCGCAGACGAGGTGCACCACTGCGAGCGGGGAGCGCGCCAGGCGCAGGGCCTCGGAGAGCAGGGCCCGCGGGAGAGTCATGCGTGGCGTTGGGTCGGAGAGTCGTGTCACGGCCATCACCTCTCCTCGGAGCGCGCGAACCAGGCCGCGCCCGCCGCCGTGAGCGCGGCGAACGCGAGCGCGCAGACCGCAAGGCCCGCCAGTGTGAGCATGCCGTCCGCCGCGAGCGCCCCGCCGAGCGCCATGTCCGCCGCGAGTGGCTCGCCGCTCGGCAGCACGGGGATGAAGCTCGTGGGGATGACCATGCTCGCCGACGGCGGAAAGAGCTGCGGCAGCGGCACCAGCGACCAGGCGAACCCACCCACGAGCTGCGCGGCGAGCGGGCAGAAGATGCCCGCGAGCATGCCGAGCCGCGCCGTGAGGAAGAGCCCTGCGGGGATCATCCACGCCGCGGTCACCGTGTTGACGAGCGCGCAGAGGAGCATCGTGAGCGTGCCCGCGGCCGTGAGGCCCTGCGAGGAGAACGCCGAGCCCGCGAGGTAGATGCCGAAGACCACGAGGTTCGAGAGCGCGCAGAGCGCGAGGCACCAGAGCGCCTTGGCCCACCAGGCGCGACTAAGCGGGAAGCCCAGGCCCAGAAGTCCCCGCATCCGCGTGCGCGCGTCCGCCCGCGCGACGCACGCCACCACGAGCGAGAGAGCCACGGGCAGGAAGAGCGCGTACCAGTAGTTCCACGCGCTGAAGATCTGCACGCCCCGGTAGGGCATCGCGCCGAGCAGCGGCATCGGCAGCGCCATGAGCACGGCCAGGCGAACCGGTGCCGCGTGGCGCGACTTCAGGGCCTCGGCGCGCAGGCCCGCGAGCAGGCCGCCTTTCTTGCCCGTCATGCCGCCACCTCCCCACGCGCTCGTCGCCCTTCCCGGCAGACGCTCATGAAGAGTTCCTCGAGGTCCTGCCCGGACCGAAGCGCATCTTCGTAGGCGAGGCGCCCCCCGTAGATGATGCCGATGGTGTCAGCCATCTGCTGCACCTCGGAGAGGATGTGGCTCGAGACGATCACCGTCGTACCCGCCGCCGCGAAGCCGCGGATCTGGTCGCGCAGCTCCTCGATGCCGATGGGGTCGAGGCCGTTGGTGGGCTCGTCGAGCACGAGCAGGCGTGGCCGGGCGATCAGCGCCAGCGCGAGCCCCAGGCGCTGCCGCATGCCCATCGAGAAGCGCCCGGCGCGCTTCTTCCCGGTGTCCGCGAGGTCCACGGCGGCGAGCACCTCATCTACGCGGCTCTCGGGAAGGCCCAGCAGCGTGGTGCGCACGCGCAGGTTCTCGCGCGCGGTGAGGTTGGGGTAGAGCGGCGCCTCCTCGATGAGGCTGCCGATTGCGTAGAGGTCCTCGCGGCGCCAGGCGTGCCCGGCAAAGAGGATCTCCCCGGCCGTCGGCCGCAGCATCCCGCAGATCATCTTGAGCGTTGTCGACTTGCCGGCGCCGTTGGGGCCGAGCAGCCCGTACACCTCGCCCTCGCGGATATGAAGGCTCACGTCGGCCACGGCGTCCTGCGCCTGGTCGCCGCGGCCGAAGCGCTTGGTGAGCCCGCGCGTCTCGAGCATGTAACCCATGGGTTCGTCCTTTCTCTTCCGGGCGCGCGGGCCGAGTCGCCGTGCCCGCGCGCCTTACCTTTCGGGTTCACCATCCATGGTGGGGCGCGTTTCTAACGAAGCCGTAACGGCCGTTGGGCTCTTTTGGCGCCAGCCCTTCTCGACCCGTACGCCACTCATGGTATGTTTATCGCGATAACAAGGACGGAGGTGCCCGTGGCACGCAATAAGTACCCGGAGGAGACGGTCGAGAAGATTCTCGACGTTGCCGAGCGGCTCCTCGTGGAGCGCGGCTACGAGCACACCACGATGATCTGAAGAGCAATACGCTAAATCGAAAAAGGCAAACGGCTGTATAAGCCGCCGTGACGGGCGACGATTCATGCCCTCCCAAAAAACATGCGTAAGATCGAGCGGAGGCTGAGCACGCCGAAACGGCCCAGTGAGTGTTATTTTGCGAGCTAGGCGCATTGAAAGCGACCTTTCGTGGTATAAACTACTTGCCGGAAGCCGCGGCTTTCAGAGTACGGCTTACGTGTACGTTTAACCTCCGTGGGCGACGGGGTGCCGCAAGGCGTAGAATATCGCCCACCTGTAGGGGCCTGCAGCGATGCGGGCCCCGCTTCGTATGAAGGGGGGCGTAATCGATGAAGATCGTATCCATCTCCCAGGACTTCTTCGACCTCGTCGATGGCGACCGTGAGCTCATGCTTAAGCACAATCGTCCCTGCATCGTGGTGGTGAGGCTGCGTTTCCGCGGGAAGCGCAGGGGCTTCGCCGTGCCGCTGCGTTCCAACATCGCCCCTAACGTGCCCAAAGACCAGTACTTTGCGTTGCCACCCCGCCCCACGACGCGCCCCGGCTGCCGCCACGGCATCCACTACATCAAGATGTTCCCCATAACCAAGGCCTACCAGCGCCGCTTCAGGACCGAGGGCTCGGCCTACTACGAGACGCTCCAGCGCATCATCGATGGCAACACCAAGCGCATTGTCTCCGAGTGCCAGGCATACCTCGACCGCTACGAGCGCGAGGGAAGGCCTCGCTTTGCCGTCGACATCGACCGCATCGTGGGACTGCTGGAGGGCGAGAAGTAGGGCATCTCGGCTCAGTCTCGAGCCATGCGGAGTCGCTCCGCATTTTTGAACGCCGCGTGTGCGTCCCAAATACTTGAGAAACAAGCTGTGAAGTGCGGTGGCGCGCTCGTGCCCGTGCATAGCCGTCACCATCAGCGTCTACGCGGCGTCGGCTTCAAGTGGAACTGGCGCCGCTGCTGTATATGGTTTGCCTTGCTGCAAATAGCGATCAATGCCCGCGATGTTTCTGCTTGCGCTTCAGTTTTCTCTGTTCGTAGCGCGCATCAGCCTTTTCCACACGGCGTCGGCTTCTTGCTTGAGCTGACTCCCGCTTCATCGTTTCCCGCTGTGCCGCGAGCGCCTGTTGTGCCTTGGTGCTCACCGCGGGCCGTTTAAGGGCTTTCGCTGCCTCGCGAGCGCGCCGCTTGGGGTTCTTCGCGGGCTTGCTTGTTTCAGTGGCCTTGTCGCCGAAGAACGAGAGCTTCTCCCATTCGCTTGTAACGAATCGCAGAATCTCCTCATCGGACGGCTCCGCGCCGAAGACGATGCGGGCGACGCCATACCTTCCGCCTTCGACGTGCTCCGCCAGCCCGACCCAGAATTGACCGTCGTGATATACGGTCAGGGTGGACGACACGCTGATCTGCATGGTTGGTTCCTCCTTTATGTAGATGACCATGCAGAGAAGGGACAACCAAGGAGGCAGGTTACTGATGCGGACTAGCGCACGCCCACGACTACCCGACGGGGACTGTGTTTTCATCTCTGGTGGTTGGATTGTAGCACGTGCGAATGCGCATTGACCTCGCTGCCGGCATGCTGTGATTGGGGTCGGAATTTCGAATTCTCGATAATATGCCTACGTGCATCGCCCCTCAGTTTCGGAACTTAAAAACATCTCGAGTTTCGAAACCGAGAGGGAGCTCGCGCCGCTGCTATCCGTCAGGGATGCGTTCCCGAAGGTTCTCATCGCCCGCACGAGGCATGAACCCTATACCCGGGATGGTGTTCTCGTGCTGGACCTCGCGAGGTGGCTGCTCGGCAAGCAGGAGTTCTGAGCGTCATACGGGGATATCGCGGGATTCTGCCGGATAAGAAAAAGCCGAGGGAAACGTCCCGGCACTTGGAAGCCCTCCTGGCGGAAAATCAAATAGCCTCCGAACCTTCTGGTTCTGAGGCCTTCTTTTTGTATGTCTGCCTAAAACGACTCCTCGCCAAAGCCCCTTGAGCATCGGGCGGCATTATCGAGCGTGGGCGTTATCGTAGGTATCTTTGATCTCTTCCGGCAAATTGTCGGGAATCAGCGCCTTCAGTCTATCCTCGTTACCATCTTGGATCGCCTGCTCGTAGTACCAGCATTTGAACCTCAGCATATCCAGCGCACGGTTCATGTTTGCGATCTCCGACTCCATGTGGGCCTTCCGCTCCTCGAACATGGCCTTGCGCTGGGGGTATGTTGATGGACCCTCTGCGCACCATTCCATGAACAGACGGATGTCCTTGATCTCCATTCCCGCCTTCTTCAGGCATTCGATGACCCGAAGCGCCTCGAGTTCCGTATCGCCGAATCGGCGAATGCCGGACGTCCGCTCCAACCCCGGGAACAATCCCTGCTTGTCGTAATACCGCAGCGTTGAGGCGGGCAAGCCGAACATTTCCGCCACCTGTCCGATTGTGTACATGGCCCCTCCGAATAAATCTCGAATTCATTCCTTGACCTAAAGTCAAGTTTAGGTATTACCTTCATTCTCATCAATACAAATCGGTAGCGCAAGGGGTGGTCCGTAATGGGCAAAACGGTTTTCGCCGGCGGCGTGAACGGTGTGGGCGATATCGCCGGGCATCCCGCTCTGGAACAGGCGCAACGAATGGGCATGGAAATCTAGGCGGGCTACTTAGCCGCGCGGAGACAGATTCGTGTCCAGAACCATCGATAGGAGGAAATCGATCATGGCAATTAAACAGACGGCGGGTAGGGATGCTCTAGGGGACTTTGCCCCCAAATTCGCACAGCTCAACGACGACGTGCTGTTCGGCGAGGTGTGGAGCCGGGAGGGCGAGCTTTCCTTACGCGACCGCAGCATAGTGACGATGGTTGCCCTGATGGCGCAGGGGCTGACGGACTCCTCGTTCCAATATCATCTGATGTCCGCAAAGAACAACGGGGTGACCAGGGCTGAGATAGCGGAAATCATTATGCACGCGGCGTTTTACGCGGGATGGCCCAAGGCGTGGGCGGCCTTCCGCATGGCGAAGGAGGTCTGGGCGGACGAGGACGACGGCGCCGACGCAAAGGCCCGACACCAAAACGAGATGGCCTTTCCTATCGGTGCCCCCAACGACGCATTTGCGAAGTACTTTATCGGGCAAAGCTACCTCGCGCCCCTTTCCACCGAGCAGGTCGGCATTTACAACGTTACGTTCGAGCCCGGCTGCCGCAACAACTGGCACGTCCATCACGCCAAAAGCGGTGGCGGACAGATCCTCGTCTGCGTGGCCGGTCGAGGGCTTTACCAGGAATGGGGTAAACCGGCACAGGAACTGCGCCCTGGCGACGTGGTCAACATCGCTCCGGGTGTGAAACATTGGCACGGTGCGGCGCCCGACAGCTGGTTCTCCCATCTCGCGGTGGAGGTTCCGGGCGAGGAGGCCTCCAACGAGTGGTTGGAGCCCGTGGACGACGAGCAATACCTTAAAGCGACTGACAAGGAGGCTTAAACATGGAACAGTTGAATCTGACGCAGGAATGGGACAAGGTATTCCCCAAAAGCGATAAGGTTGAGCACAGCAAGGCGACCTTCCACAACCGATACGGCATCACGCTGGCGGCCGACGTCTACGTGCCAAAGAACGTGGAGGGCAAGCTGCCTGCCATCGCCGTCAGCGGTCCGTTTGGCGCGGTGAAGGAGCAAACGTCCGGCCTTTATGCGCAGAAAATGGCGGAGCTGGGCTTTTTCGCGATTGCCTTCGACCCGTCCTATACCGGCGAGAGCGGCGGTGTGCCCCGCTATGTAGCATCGCCGGACATCAACACCGAGGATTTCTGCGCAGCGGTGGATTTCCTCTCCGTGCAGAATAACGTTGACACGGAGCGCATCGGCATCATCGGCATCTGCGGTTGGGGCGGCATGGCAGTCAATGCGGCGGCCATCGACACCCGCATCAAAGCTACCGCGGCTATGACGATGTACGACATGACCCGCGTGACCGCCAATGGCTATTTTGACGCCGAGGATTCTGAGCAGGCACGCTTCGAAAAGCGGAAAGCGCTGAATGTACAGCGCACCGAGGACTATAAAAACGGCAGTTACGCGCTGGCGGGCGGCGTGGTCGATCCGCTGCCGGGGGACGCGCCGCAGTTTGTGGCGGACTATTACGCCTACTACAAGACTCCGCGAGGCTACCATCCCCGCAGCCTTGGCTCCAATGGCGGCTGGAATGTGACGTCCTCACTGTCGTTTTTGAATATGCCGATTTTGCAATATAGCAGCGAAATCCGCTCTGCTGTGTTGCTGGTGCATGGCGAGAAGGCGCACTCCCGCTATTTCAGCGAAACCGCGTACAGCAAACTGACCGGGGACAACAAGGAGCTGCTTATTATCCCTGGTGCCAGCCACACCGACCTTTACGATCAGATGGACGCCATTCCGTTTGGAAAGCTGAAAGCGTTCTTTGAGGAGTATTTGAAATAAGGCGTGCCTTGATTCAATGCCAAGTCTCCAGCAACGATTCTTCTAAAGAGTGGAAGTAGCTGAAACGAGGCGACTGCATAGCTCCATCTGTTTTGGTTAAAACAAAAAATATGCCGCGCGCCTGCGGCATGAAGGAGGGAGATTCTTATGAATATCGTTGTATTGAGTGGTAGCCCGCGCAAGGGCGCCAATACCGACACCATGGTCGAGGCGTTTGCCGAGACCGCGCGTGAGG
>CAUASQ010000079.1 GCA_958431945.1 uncultured Collinsella sp.
TAGCCGCGGACCTTCTTGACGACGTCCATGGCCTCGCGGGCGATCTGCTCGACCTTGGAGAAGTCGCCGTCGGCGAACAGGGCCGGCTTGACCATCCAGGTGCCACCGCAGGCGATGATGGCGCTGGAGCTCAGGTACTCCTCGACGTTGGCGGTGCTCACGCCGCCGGTGGGCATAAAGCGGTGGCCGACAAACGGGGCGGCGAGGGCCTTGATGGTGTTGAGTCCGCCATACTGGGCCGCGGGGAAGAACTTGGTGACCTTGAGGCCAAGGTTCTCGGCGGCGGTGACCTCGGAGGGGGTCACGGTGCCGGGAAGGACGGGCAGGTCGATGTCGATGCAGTGCTTCACGACGTCCTCGTTATAGCCCGGGGAGACGATGAACTTGGCGCCGGCGGCGCGGGCCTGCTCAACCTGCTCGACGGTCAGGACGGTGCCGGCGCCAACACACATCTCGGGCTCGGCCTCGGCCATAGCGGCGATGCACTCGGCGGCGCAGGCGGTGCGGAAGGTGACCTCGGCGGACTTCATGCCAGCTGCCATAAGGGCGTGAGCGAGCGGGGCGGCGTCCTCGACCTTGTCGAGCACGACGACGGGTACAATGCCCAGGGACTCAAGCGTGGTGTAGAACTGATCGAACATGATGTTCCTTTCGATGTGTGGCGCGCACAGGCGCATGATTGCCAAAGGTGCTGGTCAAGAGCCGGTTTTGGATTGGTTATCGGAGGCACTGCTTGGGGTCACAAGCAATTCCAAAACCGGCTACGCGACCAGTCGTGTAGGAAATGCCAGGCAAAACCGGAATGGGACTGGTGGTTTTGTCCGACTGGAGGAATCGGGGAGCGGGCCGCAGGGGTATGGAGAACTGCGGCCCGCGGAATGGAGACGGCTTAGCGGGCGACGCGGGTGCCACCGTCAGTGGCGTTGGCGACGGCTGCGATCTCGTCTGCGGTCACCAAGTTGGAATCGCCCTTGATGGTGAGCTTGAGGATCGAGGCCGCAATCGCGTAGTTGACGGCGTCCTGCGGGTCAAAGTCGTTGATGAGGGCATGGACGAGGCCGGCGTTGAAAGCGTCGCCGGCGGCAACGCCCTCGAGCACGTGCACGTCGTGGGCAGGGGAGAACCAGTGCTCACCGCTCTCGGCGTCAAAGAGCATACCCATCCAGATGGAGCGCTCGACGCAGGAAATGTTGCGGACGACCGAGGCGACCTTCTTGCAACCGTACTCGGCGCAGATCTGACGGGCCATCTCGACGTAGGTGTCACGCTCCTCGATGCCATGTGCAAGGGAGCCGGAGACGCAGGTCATGCCGAGGCCGGCAGGTGCGTCCTCGTCGTTGGCGATGCAGATGTCGACGAGGGGAAGGAGTTCCTTCATGGTGGCCTGCGACTTCTCGGGCGACCACATCTTGCCGCGATAGTTCACGTCGCACACGGTGGTAATGCCCTTGGCGCGGCAAGCGGTGAGGGCATCCTTGCAGGCGGCGGCCATCTCATCGGACACGGCGGGGGTCACGCCAGAGAAGTAGAAGACGTCAATGCCCTTAAGGATCTCGTCCCAATCAAAGATGTCGCGCTTGGCCATGTTGATGGCAGAGTACTTGCGGTCGTAGACGCAGCCGTTGCCGCGCTGCGAGGCGCCAACCTCAAACACATAGGAACCAAGACGGTCGCCCTGGCGCACGACGCGCGTGGTGTCGACGTCGTAGACCTTCAGCGAGCGAAGGGCGCATTCGCCCAGGCGGTTGGCCGGGACAACGGAGACGTAAGCGGCCTTGTCGCCCTGGTAGGCCAGGGAAAGCGCGGTGTTGGCCTCGGCACCGCCGTAGCGGACGTCAAATTCGGTCGCCTGCTCAATGCGCAGGTGATCTTTGGGCGAGAGCCTCATCATGATCTCGCCGAAGGTAAGAACCGTTTTACCCATGGTCGCGCAGCTCCTTCTTGCTCGTGCGTACACCTTTGATATGGCGTTGGCACGCAGGTGCCAAGACTGTAGGGTGCATCTTTGCACCTCCGTGCCAACGCTCGCCGAAATCGGTTTACGAAATCGGTTTCGTTTCGAGTTGTAGTATACTCACCTACAGCGTTTTGCAAGCGAGATTTTTAAAAAAATGCCTAAAATGGCTCAGGCTGCCGACAATTGGGAAACGGGGTGCGCTATGGCGCAGATGAGAATCAAGGACATTGCCGCCGAGGCGGGCGTGAGCCCGGCCACGGTCTCGCGCTATCTCAACAACCGCCCCGGGCAGATGACCGAGGAAACCCGTGCTCGCATCGCGGCGGTTATCGAGCGCACCGGCTATCGCCCGCGTGCCGCTGCGCGCAATCTACGCAGCTCGCGCACCAACCTCATCGGCGTGATCCTGGCCGACATCGCCAACCCGTTCTCCAGCGCCATGCTCGAAGGGCTTTCCGTCAGCGCCGCCGCGCGCGGCTGCTCGCTCATGACGGCCATTAGCGGCAACGACCCCGCTAAGGAAGCGGAGTCGCTCACCAGACTTATCGATGCCGGCGTGGACGGCCTGGTCGTCAACACCTGCGGAGGCAATGACGAGGCGATCGCCGCGGCAGCGGGACGTCTGCCCGTTGTGCTACTCGACCGCGACGTTGCCGACGGCGGTGTCGATCTGGTGACATCTAACAACCGTGAGCTGGTCGCCGGTCTGGTAGACGCCCTGGCCGCTGCGGGCAGCGAGCGCCTGTGCCTGCTCACCGAGGCAAGCGACGACAGCCCCGTGCGTCGCGAGCGCGCCGAGGCCTTTGCCGACGAGCTTTCGCGACGCGGACTTGCGGGCGAGGTCGTCACCCTGGCCGACGGTGGTGCCACGGGCGTTGGCCGCTTGGACGAGATCATTCGCGGCTATACAGGCAAAAAGCTCGGCCTTATCGCCGTCAACGGTCTGGTCTTCCTGCGTCTGACCGAGGCGCTGACACAGCTGGGACCCTCGTTGCCGGCTGGCCTCAAGATCGCGACGTTTGACGATTATCCCTGGAACCACGTGCTCTTTGGCGGTGTGACCACGGCCGCGCAAGACACCCTCACCATCGCCGAGCGCGTAGTCGAGCGCCTGTCCGAGCGCATCGACGTTGTTACCACCACCGTGGGCGAGGCTGCAAAGCTGGCGCCTAAACGCATCGAGGTTCCCGGTCACATCGAACACCGCGCATCAACCTCACGCTAGCCGTCTGCTCGAGCTGGCTTGTTCACGCTAGCCGCCCGCCCTCGCACGTTTTTTTGGGCGCTTGATACGCTTTAACCCTGCGGAAACATTTTTCTGCGATAGTATCTGCGATATAGACCAGTCGAAACCCGCCCGAAAGAAAGGGGAGCGACATGAACCAGCAGAACATCGATTACGTACTCCGCTCCGTAGAGCAGCGTGACATCCGCTTTGTGCGTCTGTGGTTTGTCGACATTCTCGGCCGCCTCAAGAACTTTGCTATTAGCCCCGAGGACCTCGAGGTCGCTTTTGAGGAGGGTATTGGCTTTGACGGCTCCGCTATCGAGGGCTTTGCCACGCCCGAGGAAGCCGACATGCTGGCGTTTCCCGATGCTTCGACCTTCCAGATTCTACCGTGGCGCCCGAGCCACAACGGTGTCGCCCGCGTGTTCTGCGACGTGTGCACTCCCGATCGCAAGCCGTTTGCCGGCGACCCGCGCGATGCCCTGCGCCGCATGTTCCGCAAGGCCGAGAAAGCTGGCTATCTGCTTAACGTGGGCGCCGAGCTGGAGTATTACTACTTCCCCGACGAGCATACCCCCGAGCCGCTCGACAACGTGGGCTACTTCGATCTTTCGGTGAGTGACGCCGCCCGCGACCTGCGCCGCAACACGGTCCTCACGCTCGAGAAGATGTCCGTGCCCGTGGAGTACACCTTCCACGCCGCCGGCCGCTCGCAGCACGGCATGAGCCTGCGTCATGCCGAGGCCCTGAGCATGTCCGACGCCATCACCACGGCCAAACTCATCATTAAGCAGCAGGCTTACGAGAGCGGTTGCCACGCCTCTTTTATGCCCAAGCCGTTGGCGGGCGAGGACGGCAGCGCCATGTTTTTGCATCAGTCGCTGTTCGACCACGACGGCAACAACGTCTTTTGGGGCGAGGACGACGAGAGGTACCACCTCTCCGATATCGCCAAGCACTACATGGCCGGCATCCTGGCGCATGCCCGCGAGATCAGCGCCATCACCAACCCCACGGTCAACTCGTACAAGCGCATTACCACGGGCGGCGACTCCGTGCCGCAGTACGCCACGTGGGGCCTGCGCAACCGCGCGAGCATGATCCGCATCCCGGTCTACAAGCCCGGCAAGCAGCTGTCCACGCGTATCGAGCTTCGTAGCCCCGACCCCATGGCCAATCCGTACCTGGTCAACGCCGTCACGCTGGCGGCCGGTCTCGATGGCATCGAGCGCAAGCTGGAGCTCCCGCCCGAGGCCACGGCCGAGACGCTCAAACTCACCGACCGTCAGATGCTCGAGGCCGGCTACACGCCGCTGCCGCGCTCGCTCAAAGAGGCACTCGACGTCTTTGAGGACTCGCAGTTTATGAAGGATGCCCTCGGCGAGCACATCCACAGCTTCTTCCTCAAAAAGAAGCGCAACGAGTGGCATAAGTTTGAGTCCACGATCACCGAGTGGGAGATCAAGCATTATCTGGCGAACTCCTAATCGCGCTGGCTTGTTCCAGTACGATTGAGCTCATTTCCTTGGAGGCCGATATGTCCGAAAAGAGTGCCCTGTTCATGGCGCGCACGACGCGCTTCCACGAGTTTGCCCGCAGCTTGACGACCACCCTGGGTGTCGAGGTGAGCCTGGCTACTCCCGATTCGCCGACTGCGGCGCACGACTTTGACCTGCTGATCCTTGATTCCGACGGTATCCGCAGCGACCGCATCGATCAGATTGCCAAGTGGCTTGACGATCGCGGCAGCGTCCCCATGTTGGTGATCGTCGACGACGAGGCACTCGGCACCCTGCGCCTGCCGAATCACGCGCATGCCGACTTTGTATGCCCCACGGCGACGCCCAACGAGCTCAAGGCTCGCGCGCAGCGCCTGATGGGCGAGGAGGAGACCGTCACCGCCGACGATGTGCTCAACATCGATAACCTCGAGATTAACCTGGCTACCTACCAGGTGACACTCGATAACGAGCCCATCGACCTGACGCTGATGGAGTACTCGCTGCTGAGCTTTTTGGCGACGCACCCCAACCGTGCCTACAGCCGCGAGGTACTGCTGCACCGCGTGTGGGGCTTTGAGTACTGCGGCGGTACGCGTACCGTCGACGTGCATATCCGACGCATCCGCTCCAAGGTGGGCCCGCAGATCGCGGCACATATCACCACCGTCCGCGGCGTGGGCTATCTGTTTAAGGACTAGCTTTTCACCACAAAGGGGACAGGCACCTTTGTGGTGGTTTCCGCAGGTGCGGGTTCCTTTAGGGCCTGCAGCAGAACTTAAGCCTTCCTAAAAGATTGCGTTCTCATACACGTTCGCCCGCATATTGGGGTACAACTCAACGTGAACAATGATGGCCCGCCACATGTTTGGCGGGCCTTTGGTTATTTGACGAAAGGATCGCAGCCATGAGCGAGAACGATTCCCAGCGCCCCCAGGATCCGGGCAATGCCGGCGATACTCAGCAGCAGCCGCGCGTGCAGGTGGAGTCGACGCCTGCCGACGGCAACATTCCCTACGTGCAAGCCTACGACACGCAGACCGGCAAGCCGCTGGACGGGCAGCAGGTTGTAAACAAACACACGGTGGTCAAGACCAAGACTAAAAAGCTGCCGATCTTTATTACGGCGCTCGCTGGCTGTGCGTGCGGCGCCCTGCTGGTCATCGCGCTCATTATGAGTGGCACACTCGATATCGGCGGCGGCAGAAACGCCGTGACGGCGGGTGCTTCGGGTTCATCGACGCAAAAGATCACCATCGATTCCGAGGACACCACGCTGGCCGAGGCCGTTTCTGCCAAGGCCTTGCCCTCCGTCGTTTCCATCACCGCCACTTCGAGCGGCAGCCAGAATGGCTCGCTTTCGCAGTCTGCCGATGAGTCGGATAGCTCGGGCAGCGTTGGTTCAGGCGTGGTGCTCGATACCGAGGGCCACATCCTCACCAACAACCACGTGGTCGATGGCTACGACCAGTACGTGGTGACCATGGACGACGGCACCACCTATGAGGCTGAGTTCGTGGGCAACGACGCCTCAAGCGACCTGGCCGTCATCAAGCTCAAGGACGCCGACGCCTCCAAGCTCGCGCCGATTGAGATCGGTGATTCTTCCAAGCTCAACGTGGGCGAGTGGGTCATGGCGATCGGCTCGCCGTTCGGCAACGAGCAGTCTGTCTCCACGGGTATCGTGTCGGCGCTGTATCGCTCCACGGCCATGAGCTCTACCAGCGGTAACACCATCTACGCCAACATGATCCAGACCGATGCCGCCATCAACCCGGGCAACTCCGGCGGCGCGCTCGTCAACGACAACGGCGAGCTCGTGGGTATTAACTCGCTCATCGAGAGCTACTCGGGCTCCAGCTCGGGCGTAGGCTTTGCCATTCCGGTCAACTATGCCAAGAGCATTGCCGACCAGATCATCGACGGCAAGACGCCGGTTCATTCGTATCTGGGCGCCACGCTTTCGAGCGTCAATGCGCTTAACGCCCGTACTAATAAGCTGAGCACCGATAGCGGCGCGTATGTGGCGAGCGTTGTCGAGGACGGTCCTGCCGCCAAGGCTGGCATCCAAGAGGGCGATGTCATTACCAAGCTGGGCGACGATGAGATTACGAGCGCTGATGGCCTGATCATCGCACTGCGCAGCCACGAGGTGGGCGAGAAGGTCGAGATCACGCTCATGCGCGGCAAGGAAGAGAAGAAGGTCACCGTCGAGCTGGGCTCCGACGAGGAACTGCAGAACCAGCAGCAGAACGACAGCGCAACCGACACTGGCAACGGCGGTATTACCGATGATCAGCTGCGCCAGTACCTGGAGGAGCTGCTCGGCCAGCAGGGCCAGGGCCAGGGCTACGGTCAGGGCTACTAACGAGCCGTTTCGCACATATCGAGCCAGAGGGGGGGGCTGTTCCGCCAACGCGGGACAGCCCCCTCTTTTCTTATTGATCCGTTGGGGACGGGGAAACGGATCATTTAAGAAATGGCAAGGGCATGGTTTGATCGCGCGATCAACCCCGGTTCGGCCGCTGCCGATTCGGTGCGGTTTGAGACCGCTATTCGGCCCCATCGTGACCGGTGGTACTCTTGTATCCGTTTGAAATCGAGCGAAGGAGTGCCGCTATGGAGCAATCGAGCCTGTTTGGTGACGGCGTGGACATCGATACCGAAACGCCCGCGAGCACGGATACCGCTGCACCGGCCGATGCCCGCGCCCAGGCCGCCGCGCGCGCGGCTGAGTTGCGCCACGAGCTCGATTACCACGCCTATCGCTACTACATGCTCGACGCGCCCGAGATCACGGACGCCGCCTTTGACAAAATGCTCGTTGAGCTGCAGGAAAT
>CAUASQ010000080.1 GCA_958431945.1 uncultured Collinsella sp.
GACAGGTAGTTGGTGGACAGGTCGTCGACCTCGCTCGTCTGGTCGCAGCCGGCAACGTCGTAGTTGGCCCAGATGATGTAGTCGGTCTGCCACAGACGTTCCTGGTGCGTGGCGTCGTCCTCGCCGGTAAACCACTTATCGTTGAACTTGGACGGGAAGAACGGCTGGTGGTCGCCCCAGAACACCACGACCACCTTACGGTCGAGCTTGCTCAAGGCGTTGAGGAAGTAACGCAGCGCTTGGTCGGACTGCTCGATGCACGAGACATACTCGTCAACATCGGAGAGCGTGCCGTCCTCGACGGTCTTAGCGTCCAGGTCGGTCGTGTCGATGTTCAGGTGCATCTGCTTGTCGACCGGCAGCAGACCCGTGTCGTAGCCCGAGTGGTTCTGCATGGTCACATCGAAGATAAACTGCGGATCGGCGTTCTGGTCGAGCAGCTCAAGAATCTTGTCGTAGGTTGCCTGGTCGGTCACCATGCCGCGCAGGGTATCGGCGCCTTGGAAATCGTTGATGGACAGGAACTGGTCAAAGCCAAAGTCCTTGTAGACGTTCTCGCGGTTCCAGTTGGTCGCGTGGTTGGGGTGCATGGCCGTGGTGGAATATCCGAGCGACTTGAACTGCTCTGCCAGGTTCCCAGTCGTTTCCATGTTGTAGATGGTGTAGGGGTACACGCCCGAGCCCAGGTTGGCCATGGAGTTGCCGGTCATAAACTCAAACTCGGTATTGGCGGTACCGCCGCCGTAGGCGCTCACATAGAGCTTGCCGCGGCTGAGGCAGTTGGACAGGCTCTTAAAGTACTGCGGACCCTCGTAGCCGGCGCGCATGTTCTGGTAGATCGACAGATCCGAGAACGTCTCGTTCATGATGGCGATGACCGTGGGCTTCTCGCTGTCGAATTGCTCCTTTGCAGCGGTGCGCTCGTCGCTCTTGGCGGCGTCGGACTTGTCGTAGGCCTTGGCGTACTTTTTGAGCGTGGCCTTGGCATCGTCGGCCGAATAGTCGGCGGGTTTGGGCGGTTTGATGGACTGCGCTGCACTAATAAAGGCAGGCAGATAGCCCTCGCGCCAGTAGCTCTCGAGCGGACGCCAGGTGTAGACGGTGATGCCGAGGGTGTTGTAGTAGTCGATGAGCGTGGCGTGCGCGGTCACGCCGCCCAGGCACAGTACGGCGACGAGCAGGTTGGTGAGCAGGATGCGCTTGGCGTTGGCAGCACCCTTCTGGCGATGCGGTGCCACGATGCCGGCGTACTCGCACAGCAGCATGGCGATGGCGGTAAAGCCCATGGACAGCACGCAGAACAGCGAGATCGAGAAGGTGTAGCCGGTGCCGGCGACTGCGGCGGCGGTGGAGATGGCCGAAAGGTCGCCCGGCTGGATGGGCATGGATTTAAACGTGATGACGAAGAACTCGGCAATGCCCAGGACAAAGAGGGCAAAGGCCAGGACCGCGGGAGCTGCGCCGTGGCGCTGGAACAGGAAGAACAAGCCGACCATGAGCACGGTGATGATGGCCCACTCGAGCAGGATGCACAGGGGGTAGACCCAGGTAAAGTCGTGGTTGGACGAGACCTCCATGCCCAGCAGCGCAAAGACGCCGGCGAGCAGCAGGCACAGGACGGCGGCGACGAGTGGTTTGCCCACAAAGGCGCCGCGCAGACGGGCGAGCTTGCCGGTGGGGGCGGGGGCGTCGGGTGCAGCGAACGCAAAGACGCGCGGGGCGATGCGGTCACGTGCGATGCTGGCCCAGGCGCAGCCGGTGAGGATGGCGTTGGTCAGGATGAGCATCACAAAGGCGAGCGGCTCGTTTTGGGCGACGAGGCCAATGGCGCCCCAAATGGTCAAAAAGACCTGGAAAAGACCGAAGGCGACGCTCCACCCAAGAGCGCTTTTGGCAACGGTGCCCGACTGAGCGCGAATGGCCTTGGCCTCGCGCAAGACAAGGTAGACGGTCGCCGCAAGACCGACGAGCGAGATGGCGGCAGCGAACATGCTGAGACTCCTCACAAACTAAAACGTACGAAAGCGGGGGTTTACCCGATTGTTACCAAGATATGCGCTGCAATTGGTGTCTGCGCACAACAACCAGCCATATTAACGCGCACGTGTGGCGGTGTGGCGCAATGTAGTGGCGACCTGCGCGATAATGGACGGGAATTACACGGAAACGTAAAGGCTTCTTAAAGAATTAGCGAGGATGAGGCGATGAACGAACGGGCCTGTATGACGAGTGCGGGTGACGTGGGCGCGGGCGGCTATCCGGTCGAGACGACGGGCAACGCGGTGCTGGACACGTTGGAGCACCGTTCCTCCACGCGTGCCTTTGCGCGTGATGACGACGACCGTCCCGTGGCGGTGACCGACGAGCAGCGGGCGGCGATTCTGCATGCGGCGAGTCGCGCGCCGTCGGCGGGTGCCATGATGATGTATTCCATCGTGAGCATTCGCGAGCAGGCCACGCTGGACCGTCTGGCCGACCTGTGCGATCACCAGCCCATGATCGCCAAGGCGCCCTGGGCACTTATATTTATGGTCGATTATGCCAAGTGGATCGATCTGTTTGAGCATGTGGGCTGCTTTGAGCCCGAGTTTGTCGAGCGCACGGGCAAGTCGCCCCGTCGTGCGCCGGGTCTGGGCGACTTTGCCATCGCGGCCCAGGACGCCGTGATCGCCGCGCAAAATGCCGTGGTCGCCGCCGAGGCCCTGGGGCTGGGAAGCTGCTACATCGGCGACATCGTCGAGAATGCCGAGGAAGTCGCCGAGCTGCTCGATCTGCCGCCCTATACCATGCCGCTGTCGATGCTCATCATCGGCGCGCCCCGTAAGGAGCGCCCGGCGATTGCGCATCCCGTGGTGAACCTGGTGCACGAGGAGCGCTACTGCCGTGCGGATGCCGCGACCATGGACGCGCAGGTGGCCGAGATGGACGCGATGTTTCGTCCGCACGCCCGCGAGGTGGGGGAGCGCGTCGTGGACATCTATACCCGCAAGCACACGAGTCCCTTTATGGCCGAGATGAGCCGCTCCATGGAATGGTGGTTCAAAAACTGGCTCGGAAAATGACGGATGTGACAAGGGGACAGTCCTTTTGTCACATTTCATATCGCCGCGGTAGCCTAAAGACTGTATAAATCTTTATCTAGCTGGGAAAACAGTGCATTAAAACATGGGCCGATTACCTATAATCCCTTCGAACATTAAAGTTGGGAGGAAACCGGCTTATGGAACAAAAGGCCAAGGAGGCAGCCTCGCACGCTGCGATTCCTGTGAGCATCTCGGCGATGCTCGTCACGCTGGGCGTGGTGTACGGCGATATCGGCACCAGCCCTATGTATGTAACCAAGGCGCTCGTCGCCGGCAACGGCGGCATCGGAAGCGTCACGGAGGAGTTCGTGCTCGGCGCGCTCTCCCTTGTCGTGTGGACGGTCACGCTGCTGACCACCATCAAGTATGTGCTCATCTCGCTGCGCGCCGATAACCATGGTGAGGGCGGCATCTTTGCCCTGTACAGCCTGGTCAAGCGCTGCGGCAAGTGGCTTATCATCCCCGCCATGCTGGGTGGCGCCGCGCTGCTCGCCGACGGCATCCTGACGCCGGCCGTTACCGTTACCACGGCCATCGAGGGCCTGCGCACCATCCCGGCGGTCCATGCCGTGCTGGGCGATGACCAGGGCCGCGTCGTCGCCATTACGCTCGCCATCATCATCGTGCTCTTCTTGGTGCAGCGCATCGGTACGGCCAAGATCGGTCACGCCTTTGGCCCCATCATGACGCTGTGGTTCCTGTTCCTGGGCGGCACGGGTCTATTCTTTGTCTTCCAGCACCCCGCCGTGCTGCTGTGCCTCAACCCGGTGCGCGGCATCGCCTTTTTGCTGAGCCCCAACAACCACGCGGGCATCATGATTCTGGGCAGCTGCTTCCTCGCCACCACCGGTGCCGAGGCGCTCTACTCCGACATGGGCCACGTTGGCCGCGGCAACATCTACGCCACCTGGCCGTTCGTTAAGTGCTGCCTGCTGCTTTCCTATATGGGCCAGGGCGCTTGGCTTATGAACAACGCTGCCAACCCCGAGCTCATGGGCATTGCCGACCTCAACCCGTTCTACCAGATGCTCGCCCCGGGCCTGCGCCCGTTTGCCGTCGGCCTTTCCACCGTCGCGGCCATCATTGCCTCGCAGGCGCTCATCACCGGTGCATTCTCGCTGGTGTCCGAGGCCAGCCGTCTGGACCTCATGCCGCACATGCAGGTCTTCTACCCTGCCGAGACCAAGGGCCAGCTCTACATCCCCATGGTCAACAACGTCATGCTTGTCGGCTGCGTCATTGTGGTGCTGCTGTTCCAGAACTCGGCGCATATGGAAGCCGCCTACGGCCTTGCCATTACGCTGACTATGATGTGCACCACGCTGCTGCTCTTCTTCTACCTGCACGAGGAGCGCAAGCTCAAGGTTGCTCCGTGGATCTTCGCAGCCTTCTTCCTTTTGCTCGAAGGCTTCTTCTTCGTGAGCTCGCTCACCAAGTTCTTCCACGGCGGCTACTTCACCATCCTCATGGCTGCACTCATCATGGGCATTATGGTGTGCTGGTACAACGGCACGGCGGTCGAGCAGCGCCAGTTTACGCTGCTGCCGCTGCGCAGCTACCTGCCGCAGCTCAAGCGCCTGCGCGACGACGACCGTTACGAGCGCATGAGTGACAACGTCGTGTACCTGACCAAGGACACCCATACCGACTACATCGACCGCGATATCGTCTATTCGATTTTGGACAAGCATCCCAAGCGCGCTCGCGCCTGGTGGTTCGTGAATGTCGAGACCATGGACGAGCCGCATACCTTTGCCTATTCGGTCGAGACGTTCGGCACCGACTACGTGTTCCGCGTGCATCTGTACCTGGGCTACAAGATCAACCAGCGCGTCAATGCCTACCTGCGTCAGGTTGTTCAGGACCTGGCTGCCACCGGCGAGCTGCCGCCGCAGACGCATGACTACTCGGTCTACAAGGATCCGGGTAACATTGGCACGTTCAAGTTCGTCCTGATCCGTAAGCTTCTGGCGCCCGAAAGCGATGTGGAGCCCAGCGAGCGTACGGCCATCACGCTCAAGTACATCATTCGCCGCGCCGCCGGCACGCCCGCGCGTTGGTACGGCCTGGAGAACTCCAACGTGAGCTTTGAGTATGTGCCGCTGTTCACCAAGTTCAAGGCCGTGAACAAGATGCAGCGCCTGGCTCCCAACGAGCGGCCGTAGTCGACGCTCGAGGTTTGTCTGCGAACGGGCGGGCTTGTATTGACGGGGATTGAGTCCTGGGAGGAAACCATGGATGCAAAGGTGCTTGACGGTTGCGATCTTGCGACCGAGCTGGTGCGTGAGGTACGCGCCGATGCTGCCGAAGATCGGTTCTTTACGAATCGGGCCAACATGGATATGGCCGATCGCGTAATTTCGATCGTGGCACTGGTATTTGGAGCGGTGTGCGTGTGCGCACTGCTCGCGCACGTGCTGTTTGTCTAGCGACTGCAGGTTGCAAAGGCTATACACTTGGAACCACCACGAGGGAAACCACCACAAAGGTGCCTGTCCCTTTGTGGTGGTTTTTGTTTTTGAGAGAGGGGCGGGGCGCTGATGGACGTCCGTACGGACGGCGATATTGCCGATAGCTTTTGGTGGCGGCGCACAACGCTGACGCGCCGCACTCCTCTGTATGACGCCTGCGTATCGGTGGGGCTGCTGGTCGCGGCGACGATTGTGGGCGCGCTGCTCGACCATCCGGGTCTCGCGCCGAGCATCATGATCGTCTATGTGTTCGCCGTTCAGCTGTGCGCATTCTTTACCTGGAGTCGCCTGTATTGCTTGCTGAGCTCGGCTGCCGCCGTGGCGCTCTACAACTTCTTGTTTGTCGACCCGCGCTACTCGCTGTCGCTTATCGACCGCGGCTATCCCGGCATGTTCTTCATCATGTTCGTGGTCTCGCTTGTGTCGAGCTCGATTGCGTTGGCCCTGCGCCGCGCCTTGGCACAGGCTGCCGCTAGCGACCGCCGCACGCATATGGTGCTCGAGACCAACCGCATGCTGCAGCGGTGCGCCGATCAGCATCAGATCGTTCACGCCATGGCCACGCAGCTGGCGCGTCTTTCGGGCTGTCCGGTCGTGTGGTACAGCGCCGACGCCGAGGGCGATGACCTGCTGCCGCGTGCGACGTACACAGCCGTGGGCGATGCCGCGCCGGTGCACGAGCTGGCGCCGCAGATGCCGCCGCGGCTCTCGGCGTCCGCCTACGTGGGAACGCCGCTCGATGCCACGTTTGGCGGATCGGCGTTTTATGGCATCTACCTGACGGTTCACACGGGCGACGGCTTCGTGCGCTCGGGCGACCCCGCCTCGGTGGTGGGCGTGCTGGCTATCGTTGCCGAGCCCGACGTGCTGACGCATGAGGAACGGACGCTTGCCGATGCCATCGTGAGCGAAGGCGAGCTGGCGCTCGATCGCGCCCGCGCCATGGAGGCCCGCGAGGAGGCGGCGGTGCTCGCCAAAAACGAACAGCTGCGCGCCAACCTGCTGCGCTCCATCTCGCACGATCTGCGCACGCCGCTTACCAGTATTTCGGGAAATGCCGACGTGCTGCTCGATCAGGGCTCGACCGGCACCGCGGTGCTCGATGCCCAGACGCGCCGCGGCCTGCTTCTATCCATTCGCTCGGATGCGCTGTGGCTCAACGCCACCGTCGAGAATCTGCTCGCCATCACCAAACTCGAGGGCGGCGGCATGCATCTGTCGACTACGCTCGAGCTTATGGACGATATCGTCGAGGAGGCGCTGCGCCACGTAAGTCCGGCCGTGCGCGAGCACGACCTTAAGGTGGTGCCGTGCGACGAGCCGGCGCTCGTTAACGTCGATGCGCGCCTGATGGTGCAGCTGGTGGTCAATCTGGTGAACAACGCCATCACCTATACGCCCGCAGGCTCGCATATCGTGATTTCGATTGGCGTCGACGATGGACGCGTGGCGTGCTCGGTGGCCGATGATGGTCCGGGTATCGCACCCGAGGACCGCGAGCGGATCTTTGAGTCATTCTATACCGCCAACCATGGTCTGGCCGACAGCCGCCGCAGCGTGGGCCTGGGTCTTTCACTCTGCCGTTCCATTGCGTTGGCACATGGCGGTAGCATAGAGGTTGCCGCGGCGGACCCGCACGGTTCGGTCTTTACGATTGAACTTCCTGCCGCCGACGTTTCGTTTGATAAGGAGTAGCGCCGTGCCGAACTCTGCCGTAAAACCGCTCATCTTGGTCGTTGAGGACGACCCCGCCGTCCGCAACCTTATCGTTGCCGCGCTCGAGGCGCACGGCTTGCGCCATATGGCCGTGGAGACCGC
>CAUASQ010000081.1 GCA_958431945.1 uncultured Collinsella sp.
GGCGGCTTGAGCTCGTCGATGTTGCCCTTCTCGTCCCACATGGCCATGTCCTTCACATACTGGGCATGCTCGCGCGGGCTGGACTCGGGGTCGGGCTCCACCAGCTCGTCACGGCGGTCCTTTTCCAAGAAGGCCTTGTCGTGGCTCCAGGTTTTGTACTCGGGAGTGTTGTGGTTGACGGCGTCGCAGGCCAGCGCCAGGTCGGGCACGCCATACATGTAGCCGTGGTCGGTAATGGCCACGGCAGGCATGCCCAGCTCAACAGCGCGGTTGACCATATCCTGGATACGGGTTGCGCCGTCGAGCATGGAAAAAACAGTGTGATTGTGCAGATGGACGAATGCCATGTGATGAGCTCCGATGCGGGTTCGTGTTCTGACTGAACGATTTTACCGCACGGCGCGGACGGCACCCGAACCTAGCCCAAACCCACACGGCTCCTCTTGAGTTGCGGTGGAATAGTTCCCGCTTGGGCCATCTGGGCCGCAATACAGGAACTATTCCACCGCAAGTTATCTGAGGACTAGAAGTTGTAGGTGACTACTTGAGGTTCGGCGGGTTCGACGAAGATGGTTGGATCAGGCTGCTCCACGCGGACGAACTTGACCGTCACGGCCTCAAAGCCCGCCTTGTGCAGAACATCAGCGTAGACACGCGCCTGCAGGGCGTGCTTCTCGAGCAGCTGGTCGGGCGTCTCATCCGGCGTGCCGCCCGTCTTGTAGTCGATGACCAGCGCGCGTGACGAATCCGCCGGGTTCGTCGCCAAAGCATCGATGGCGCCCTCGGCATAAGCACCGTAGCGAGCGATGTCCTCGTCCTCGCAGCCCAGTGAAAAGAACGGCACCTCGGCGCGAATGCACGGCCACGCGAGCAGGTCGGCGCGAACAGCCGACTTGAGCCAGCGGTCCAGGGCAACGTCGAAGCGTTCACGCTGCTCCGGCGTCAGGCACCACAGGCGCGCCAGCGCATCGGCACGCTCAGCGGGCAGCGCATCGGCACCCATCTCGATCAGCCACTGGCAGGCGGCATGGAACGCCGAGCCCAGCGCCATGGGGTTGCCGGCGGGCTCAACGGCGGCCACGTCTGCATCGACCATCTCCGAGCCATCCGACTCCGCATCATCGCCGGCCTCGTCCATGGGAACACGCGCCTCGGCGGAACGATCTTCCGCCTCGGCATGGAGCGCCGCGGCGATTGACGAGTAGCTATACGAATCACGCATCGGATACGGACAGATGCCCATGCGCACACCCACTGCCTGGGGATACACAAGCTCAAACGAATCGGGCTTGGGATCGGCAGGACCGGGCACAGTTGAGTGCGCAGCATTATCAGCGACATCGACATCGCCGCGAACTAGCCTGCCCTCGGCATCCAGTGAAGCGTTGGCCTCAAACGCCTGCTCGCCAAAGGTAAAGTTCGCCAGCGTGATGAGCTCGTAGTCGCCCGGCTTGGAGTTGTCGAACACCAGGCGGTCGGCATCGAGCTGCGGCATGTCCAGACTGTCGGTCGGCAGGATGCGGCGCAGCACGTCGTAGGTCAGATCGGTCTCGACGTCGAAGGTCGGCGCCGTCACCTTGCCGCGGCTCACGCCGGCATCCATCGCCAAGATCACCAGCTCGCCCGCACGCGTCATGGCAACATAGAGCAGACGAGCCCGTTCCTCGAGCGAAAGCCGCAGGTCGTCGTTACGTAGGCGGGCAAATGCCTCGGCGGGAGAACCCGTCGCACAGACGTCCTCCATGAGCTCCGGCGGCAGCCACAGCGACGTACCCTTGCCCTTAAACGCATGCTCAAACTGCTTTTTGACGTCATCGCCCTTCACAAAGGTACCGTCGGCGAGCTTAACGCCGTCGAAGCGTGCCGGCAGTGCCACGACCTGCGCTCCGCCCTCGACGCGACCCATCTGTGCCGCACCGGACGATTTGCGCACGCCAAAACACTCGGCAACCGCTACGACCGGATACTCCAGACCCTTGGACGCATGCACGGTCATGATGCGTACCGCGCCGTCACCCTCCTCGTTGAGGGCACCCGGGGCCTCCTTGCCCGCCAAGAAGCGGTCGAAGGCCAGCGCGATGGAACGCGGCGAGTTGCCGACCTCGGTCTCTGCCTCGGCCACGGCGTCGAGCGCCTTGAGCACGTTGGCGGCAATGGCCTTGCCCTCGGGGCCGCGCTGCGCCAGACGCACGAACCAGCCGGAGGCATTGACCACGTCGCGCGCGATGGCGGCGAACGAATCGCATCCCACGCGACGAAGCGCGTAGCGCAGCACCTCGCGGGCGCGCGTTACGAGCGGCAAGCCCTGCAAGCCCGGCACATCGGAATCGCTCATGATGCCCGCATCGATGTTGCGACGCGACGTCTCGCCCGTCTGCTCGTCGAGTTTGGTCGCCAGCGCCAGGAACTCCTGGGCACCGAGTGCAAACATCGGCGAGGCCAGCAACGGCATAAGACCCTGTGCCGTATCGGCCGGATTGGCGAGCGCGCAGACCAGGGCACGCACCGTCTGCACCTCGGCTGCCTGGGCAAAGACTGAGCCGCCCGCGATGACGCAGTCGAGCCCCTGGTCGCGGAAGGCCTGTGCGTAGACGTCGGCATTGGTCATGCGACCCAGCAGCAACACCATATCGCCCTGGGGCTGCCCCGCTTTGACGAGCGCTTGGAACCGCTCCGCAATCGCACGAGCTTTCGCCTGCGTTCGCTCCTGCGTGCTACCACCGGCAACGAAGACCGCCTGGCGGCGCGAAGCCTTTGCCTTGAGCTTGTCCTTGCGTTTGTCGCTCGGTTCAAGATCCAAGAACCCCTGCATCAAACCACCGGTGTCGCCGTCAAAGACGCGCGCCACGTAGCGCAGCACCTCGTCGTGGCTGCGGAAGTTGCGGACAAGCTTGACGAGCTCGCCGGCGGGGGCATCGGATGCGACAGCCGTCTCGGGCGCAGCAGAGGAGCCCACCTTGCGCTCCTGGCGGCGAAACACCTCAACCTCGGCGCCTCGGAAGCGGTAGATCGACTGCTGCGCATCGCCTACGGTGCACAGCGCGCGCTCCCCCGCGCCCGTCAGATAGCGAATCAAATCGACCTGCATCTGGTCGGTATCCTGGAACTCATCGATCATGACCATCTTAAAGCGGCCCTCGTAGGCGGCTCGGATGGCGGGATAATCGCGCAGCGCCTCGTACGCCATGCGCAACAGATCGTTATTGTCGAGCGCGGACTGGTCGGCCTTGAGCGCACGGTACTCCGCCTCTACGGCACGGGCAAGCCCCACCAGTGCATCGAGCGCCGGGCCGCCGCAGGCAAGCACGATATTGATAAACGCATCGGCTGCCTCGGCCTTGAGTAGCTCCACCTGCTCCTTAGGAAACGCCTTGCTCGCGCGCGGCATGCCGCACGACATCATGAGTCGCGCCGCATCCTCCATGGTTTTGCCGCTCGCCTCAAACGCGTCGATGGCGTCGAGTGCTACCTGCGCTTTCTCGGTCGTGGCCTTGCTTGTGCCCAGCGCCGCACGATAAGCATCGGCAAGCGCCGAGGTGTCGGCCTGGCCGCGCGCCACGCACACATCGTCCATACCGCCCGGCAGCTGGCTCGATAGCTCCAGCAGGTCGCGCACCAGGCCTTTGATGGTGGTACCGGCGCCAAACGGCCCGCCCTCGCCCGCCATGGGATACCAAGCGTAGAGGGCCTTAAGCGAAGCGGTGAGCTCGGGCGCGGCATCGGGTGCCGTCGCGCGCCCCAGCACATGCTCAACAGCCTGATCCATAAGCTCGTCGGTATCGGTGAGCACCGTGAACTCAGGATCGATGCCCAGCTCCAGCGCGTGCGCGCGCAGGATACGCGAGCACATGCCGTGGATGGTCGAAATCCAAGCGTCGTCGACGGTCAGTGCTTCCTCGTCCATGCCCTCTTCGATAAGCGCACGGCGCACACGGTCGCGAATCTCGGCCGCGGCGTCTTTGGTAAAGGTAATGGCGAGCACCTGGTCCAGATGCTCGACAAACGGACCGGATTCGGGCGAGAGCGCGTAGACGATGCGGCGCGTGAGGGTAAAGGTCTTGCCCGAGCCGGCACCCGCCGAGACAAACAGCGGGCGGTCGAGCGTTTTGACGACTTGCAGCTGTTGCGGCATCAAAGTCGAAAAATCCATGGTCTACACGTCCCTCCTTACAAACGTTCCTTCGTGGTTATACGAGCAGCGCGCATGCGCGGCCTGCGCCGACGTCGGGTCGACAGCGGCGACGTCGCCCGCCTCGAGTTCGTGCAAGCGCTCGGCGATGCCGGCCTCCACGCGGTCGAGCAGCGCATCGAAGTCCATGTTGCCGCCCTCGCCGGGAAAGCCCTTCTTAAGGCCCGGAATGCGACCGTCGCCGCGCTCCTGCTCCAACAGCTCGGCGCTCGCGGCACCGCGCAGCGCGGGCTTGCCGCCCTTGGTCGAAAAATAGAGCGCAGCACGGGTATCTAGGCCCAGCGCCCGACGCATGGCCTGCGCGTAGATGAGTGTCTGGGTATGGGGCGGCAGCCAACGCGGGTCGTCGATGGGGGCCTCGCCCGACTCTTCGTCGCGCACCGTAGGGTCGGCGAGTTTAAACTCCTCGACACCCGAACGATGCTTGTAGTCAATCACCACGGCGCGATTCTCGGCATCCACATCTACGCGGTCGATGCGCCCGCCGAGCGGCCAACCGGCATACTCAACGTTAAGATCGTTAAAGGCAAACTCCAGGTAGCGCGGAGCAAAAGGAGTCAGCGCCTCGGACTCGTAGGCAAGGACGCCCTCCAGCTGCGGCAAGATCTCGGCCACCTGACGCTCCTCCACCGGGGAGAGCGGCACCAGCGGGCCCTCGGTACCGCGCTTGCCCGCATGCTCGGCCAAGGTCTCGGCAAAGACCTCGCGCAGCAGCTCCTGTGCGCGCGGCAAGTTCTCGGGCGTCACGCGCTCCATGCCCTCTTGGGGCAGACGGGCATGCAGGTGTTCCAGCACGTCGTGGACGAAGTTGCCCTTTTCCATGTTGCCAAAATCCGCGTCGATAGACTGGGGCTTGACGCGATACGAGACAAACCAGCACAGCGGGCAGGTGGAATAGGCCTCGATCTGCGAGGCGGACGTCAGGCGCGGCACAAGCGGCGCGTCCTCGCCCTCGCCGTCACGACGGCGCAGGACCAAATACGGCACGGCCTCGGCACTCAAATGCTGAGGGGCTTCACAGGTCACGCGCTCGCGCTTGAGACCTTCGCCTGCCGCGGGATCGAAGTTCCTTACGATATCGCCCTCACCCACGCACTTCGCCTTGTCGGCGTCAGCGGCCTTAGCGTCACCAGTGGTCTTAGCGTCGTCAGCGGCCTTGTCGGCGTCAGCTTCCCTAGCAGCTTCAGCGGCCTCGGCATGCGCCCGCAACTCGGTCCACACGGCAGCCGGGTAGCACTCGCGCGCTTGGCGATCGTGCGTCACGCGGGCAAGCGCAACCGGGCCGCGTGCCGCCTGCATCGCGTGGCCAAAGCGCACGCGCAGCAAGGCCGCGGGCTCAAGCGTCACGCCCTCGCGACCAAGGCTCGCCGCCAGCGTGGCCAGCGGCCCCTCCTCGTGTGAGAGCGGATAGCTGTCCAGATCGACATCGGCAAACAGCACGGCATCGTAGCTGCCGGGGCGCAGAGCCGCCGCATCGGCAAGCGAAGCAAAGCGAGCCTGGGCACGTGGCGCACGGTCAACCTCGTGGGTCTCGTAATCGTAGGCGGTGCTACGCTTGTCCACCTTGGTGCGAATGCCATCGAGCACGGGCACGGTCGCGGCCTGCGACACGTCGAGCGCGCGGGCGCCATTCATAAGGATGTCGATGACATGGCGCAGCAGGGCCACCTCCGCCTGGCGACGGGCTTGGCCATCCAAGCTGCCCAGCAAGCGATCGGGCAACGCCTCGGCAACGGCAAGCATGGCCTTGAGCGCCGTCACGGGCTTGTCACGCCACAGCGCCTGGAACACGTCCGAGACCACACACGGTACGTTCTTAAACCAGTTTTCGTCGCTCGCCGCCTTGCGCGCGCCCCTCACCTGGCCCTGAACGCTCTGCAGCAGGCTCTTGACGCCCGCGGTAGTCTTGCTGCGCGAGAGACGCATATTCTTATCGAAGGTACGGGCATTGACGGCATCAGCGCCCGAAAGCGGACTGTAGATCCAGTCGGTAAGCTCCGGCGCGGGCCACCACTCAGTCTTGGAAGCGGTGCCCTCGTCGGCGGCTTTCATACGCTCGATCAGGTTGGCGAGCGCCGTAAACTGCCTGCCCGCGATGGACTGGGAAAACGCCGTGAACTCAGTCGTCTCGGCCGCAATGTGACGCGCCGCCAAACGGGCGGCGAGCTCGCCGAACAGCTGGGGTGCCCGGGCAGAAACGACGAGCACGCGCACGGGGTCGGCGGGCGTTGCAGTAGCTTTATCGGCCTTGGACTCCTTGTGCGCTTTCACCAACTTATCGATGGCGTCCGCATAGACATGAGCACGGGCATGGGGGCCGGCGACCTCAATAAAGGCAGGCTGAGCGGCGGCCCCGCAAGCGACATCAGACGCGACGGCGTCCTCCCCCAGCGGCGCGATCTCAAACAGCACACCGCGGGCATCAAATGCCGTGGCAAGCTCCTCGCGCATCGCCGCCTGCTCGCGGGCAAGCAGCACGACGACCTCTCCCCCATTGTTCGCCACGGCAGACAGCAGCTCGAGTAGACCGTGCGTAAACGACGTGGTACCGCGCACGCATACGGCGCGGGCGCACGCCGGCAGGCTATCGGCCAGGGCACCGGCCATAATGTCGGCTGCCTCGCAGGGCTCGACCATATCTCGACGGTCCAAACCGCCCGCGTAGGCACGCAAAAGCTCAAACACACGAGCCTCGGCATCGCTTTTTGGCTCAGGCTGGCAATTGTTGCCACCGCATCGCTCGGCCGTCGTCCCCGCCACACCCGGCAGCACATCGCGGGCCATGCGCGCGAGCATGCGCACCGTGCCCTGGCTACGCGAAAGCGGCTGCAGGTCGGCATCGTCGCGGCGCGTGACCATGTCCGAAAACAGCATCTGGCGCTGCAGGTTGTCGACGAAACCGCGCCCGTCGCCCAAAAGCTCCCAAAGCGAGCGAAGCCACGATGTAGGCGTCTTGTAGTCGATACCCAGCGAAACGCCGGCTTCCGCCGCATCATGACGGCACAGGTCGAGCTCGGCAAACGTTGGTGCCAGCAACACGGCACGCCCGTGACGGGCAATAAGGTCGGCAAGCAGCGCCGACTCGGCATCGCTCAAATCCGTGCCGGCATTGGTGGTATAGATTCGAACAGGCATGGTCCTCCGCTCAAAC
>CAUASQ010000082.1 GCA_958431945.1 uncultured Collinsella sp.
CGCCTGGCCCAGACGAGCGAGCGCCTGCGTTCGCTGAAGGGCCGCGTGCCCGACCTTGAGCATCGTCTTGAGGGCATCGACCGTCGTATCCGCGGAACACGCCAGGCTTCGCGCTCGCTCGAGCTGCTGCGCCTGCGCGTCGACCCCATGCACGAACGCTATTCTGCCCTGTTGGAACGCGCATCGGATTGGGCAGCGCGCCTGCGTGACCAGGCCTCTCTGGAAGAGGCGGACTCCGCTTCGCTCAAGAAGACCATCGAGGATGCCAAGGCCGAGGTTGCCCGCGCTAAGGAGCGGGTCGATACCGCCACTGCCACGCAAAACGAGTTCAAGGTCGCACGCGGCAAGCTTGAGGTGCAGGTAGAGGCCGCCATTAAGGCCATTACCGCCGATGGCACCACAGTGCTCGAGGAAGCGCTCATGCTTCCTGCTCCCACCGACCGCGACGCCGCCGAGCGGGAGCTCAACCAGCTCGTGCGTCATATCAACAATCTGGGCCCCGTGAACCAGGTTGCCATGGAGGAGTACGAGCAGCTCAAGCGCCGCGCCGACTACATCGAGGACCAGCTGGCCGATCTGGAGAGCGCGCGCAAGGCGCTCACCAAGATCACAGTGGCCATTGATCGTAAGATGCGCAAGGCGTTTCTGGTGACGTTTGAGAAGGTCGACGCAAACTTCCGCGAGATCTTCGCCATGCTGTTCCCGGGTGGCCAGGCTCATCTTGAGATGACCGATCCCGAGCATCCTGCCGAGACGGGCATTGAGGTTGTGGCGCAGCCGCGCGGCAAGCGCATTACTAAGATGATGCTCATGTCGGGTGGCGAGAAGAGTCTGACGGCGCTCGCCCTGCTCTTTGCCGTGTACCGCACGCGCACGGTGCCGTTCTATGTGCTTGACGAGGTCGAGGCGGCGCTTGATGACGCCAATCTGTCCAAGCTCATCGGAGCCCTCGATGTGCTGCGTTCCGATACACAGCTCTTGGTCATTTCGCATCAGCGCCGTACTATGGAGGACGCTGACGTTCTCTATGGCGTCTCGATGCAAGCCGACGGCGTCAGCCGCGTCGTCTCGCAAAAACTCGATCGCGAAACCGGAAAGGTCGTGAATGCATAATGGGATTCTTTGACGCACTCTCGCGCGGACTTGAGCGCAGCCGCGAGGCCCTTAACGAGGTCTTCTACTTTGGCGGTGAGGTCGACGAGGATTTTTGGGAGGACCTTGAGGACACCCTCGTCATGGGTGACATGGGTGCCGAGGTCGCTATTCAGGTCTCCGATGACCTGCGCGATGCTGCTGCCAAGAAGAACCTTAAGACCGCCCCGCAGCTTCGCCGCGCTCTGGCCGAGCAGCTCGAGGGCCATTTTGTGCCTGTTGAGCGTGATCCGTTTTCCGATACGCCGAGCTGCGTGCTGTTTGTGGGCATCAACGGCGCCGGCAAGACCACAACGGTCGGCAAGATTGCGAGCGCCATGGCTGCCCGCGGCAAGAACGTTGTGATCGGTTCGGCCGACACCTTCCGCGCCGCCGCCATCGAGCAGCTCGATGTGTGGGGCCAGCGTGCCGGCGTACCGGTTATTAAGCGTGACCGCGGCTCCGATCCGGCGAGCGTGTGCTATGACGTGCTCGACGAGGCCGATAAGCGCGGCAGCGACCTGGTGCTCATCGATACCGCCGGCCGTCTGCACACAAGCCCCGAGCTCATGCGCGAGCTTGCCAAAGTGGTCAACGTGACGCGTAAGCGCGCCGCCAATATGGCTGCCGGCCCCATGCCTGTCTCGGTCGTCCTCGTAATCGATGCCGCGACGGGCCAAAACGGTCTGAACCAGGCGCTCGAGTTTAATGAGGCGCTTGGCCTGGACGGTATTATCATGACAAAGCTCGACGGCACGGCTAAGGGCGGCATCGCCATGGCCGTGGCCGAGAAGCTCAAGCTCCCGATCCTTCGCATCGGCGTGGGCGAGCAGGTCGATGACCTGCAGGAGTTTAACGCCAAAGATTTCTGCCGCGCCCTGGTGGGCGAGTCCAATTAAGGAGTGACTAGTGTTTGATTCTCTGAGCGATCGCCTCAACGACACATTTGACCGCCTGCGCGGCAAGGGTAAGCTGACCGAGGCCGATATCACCTCGGCCATGCGCGACATTCGCATGGCGCTGCTCGAGGCCGACGTTAACTTTAAGGTCGTTAAGGAGTTCGTTGCTAAGACCAAGGAGCGCTGCATGACCGCCGAGGTCATGGAGTCGCTGTCGCCGGCGCAAAACGTCGTCAAGATTGTGCTCGACGAGCTCACCGAGATGCTCGGCTCCACCGAGAGCAAGCTCGTTTTTAGTAACCGCATTCCTAATGTCATCATGCTCGTGGGCCTGCAGGGCTCCGGTAAGACCACGGCTGCCGTAAAGCTTGCCTACCTGCTCAAGAAGCAGGGCCGCTCGCCGCTGCTCGCCGCGTGCGACGTCTACCGTCCCGCTGCTGCCGATCAGCTTGCCACGCTCGGTGGCGAGATCGGCGTGCCGGTCTTCCGCGGCGACGGTGCGCACCCGGTCGACATCGCCAAGGGCGCCATCCAGGAGGCCGTCGACCACCTTCGTGACGTGGTGATCGTCGATACCGCCGGTCGTCTTCAGATCGACGAGCAGATGATGCAGGAGGCCGTCGACATCAAGAAGGCCGTCAAGCCCGACCAGGTGCTGATGGTCGTCGACGCCATGACCGGCCAGGATATCGTCAACGTGGTCTCGACGTTTGCCGAGCGCACCGACTTTGATGGTGTGATTATCTCCAAGCTCGACGGTGACGCCCGTGGCGGTGGCGCGCTTTCGGTGCGTCAGGTGACCGGCAAGCCCATCAAGTTTGTGAGCATGGGCGAGAAACCCGATTCGCTTGAGCCGTTCTATCCCGATCGCATGGCCAAGCGAATCTTGGGCATGGGCGACGTTGTCGGCATCATCGAGAAGGCCCAGGAGGCCGCCGATGCCGAACAGCTCGAGGCTGCCGAGCGCATGCTGCGCGAGGGCTTTACCATGAATGACATGCTCGACCAGATGAAAGCCGTCAAAAAGATGGGCGGCATGAAGGGTATCCTGGGCATGCTCCCCGGTGGCCAGCGCGCGCTCAACCAGATGGGCGGTAACCTGGACGAGGGCATCTTCGACAAGAACGAGGCCATCATCATGTCGATGACCAAGGAGGAGCGTCTGCGTCCCTCCATCATCAACGGCCAGCGTCGCGCGCGTATCGCCAAGGGCGCCGGTGTGACCCCCACCGAGGTCAATAGCCTTATGAAGCAGTGGGGCGAGATGAACAAGATGATGGGCCGCATGCGCACGATGGCCAATCAGGCACAGGCCGGCGGCAAGAAGGGCAAAAAGGGCAAGAAGGGCAAGAAGATGCGCATGCCCAATATCCCTGGGCTGGACGCTATGGGTCTGGGCGGCATGGGCGGCCTGGGTACGGGCGGTCCCAAGTCTGATATGGAGCTGCTGCGCCAGATGGAAGCGCAGATGCGCAATAAGAAATAGGGCTGTAATTCCAGCTTGATATGGCAAAGGCCACTCGGAAGCTACCGGGTGGCCTTTGTTGTTGGCTTTGATAGTTGGGCTGCGTTCAGCGTCGCGCCCCGAGCTCGCGGTGCCGTGCCGTTAGTGGCAGCCGCAGCCCTCGTGGCCCTCGGGCTCGTGATGGCCGTGGCAGCTGCAGGACTCGCCATGTTCGTGGGCGTGGTCGTGGTCATGGCCGTGGCAGCTGCACGTGGCCTCGCCGTTTTGTGCGAGCGTTCCGGCGATAAGGGCCTCGACACAAGCGTCGCAGCTGCCCTGAGCTCCTGCGTACACCGTGATGCCGGCTTGGGCAAGCGCGTTGATAGCGCCACCGCCGATGGCGCCGCAGATGAGCGTGTCCACGCCACCGTTGGCGAGCAGGCCCGCAAGGGCACCGTGACCGGTGCCGTCGGTGCCCACGACCTGCTCGTTGAGTACCTTGCCATCCTGAATGTCGTAGATCTTGAACTGCTCGCTGCGGCCAAAGTGCATAAAGATGTTGCCGTTGTCGTACGTGGTTGCCACCCTCATGGTGTCGACCTCCTTTGCTGGCCATGCGGCCGTCGTTGCGGTGATGGGGGAGTACGCGATATTGCCGCCCTCGATGACGAGCGCCCGCCCGTTGACCAGCGCGTTTGCCACCTTGCGATGTGCGCGGCTGCAGATGGCCGCCACGGTGGCGCGGGCGATGCCCATGTGCTGGGCGACGGCCTCCTGATTGAGGCCTTCCAGGTCGCACAGGCGCAGTACTTCGAGCTCATCGACCGTCATCTCGATGGCGTCTCCGCTGGCAAGGCCGTCGGGGGTAAAGCCGCGATATTCGGGGATGATCCCAACACGGCGTAATTTTTCGCGTCTTCCTGCCATACTCTCTCCAAATCTGACATATGTCAGTAATAGGATAGCGTGTATGCGGTTCCGCGCAAGCTTTTTTAGCATATGTCAGAAATTCAAAGTTGTTACGTCTGCGATTGTGGGGGTGCTGGCTGCCGCGCATTGCGTGTGCCGACCCAAGTGTCCAATCCGACACTGCGCGCCTGGGATACAATGAATCTCGCTTATAGGCGACTGACAGGAGGGTCAATGAGCAAAGCTGATCAACAGTTTGTAACCATGTGCCGCGATATTCTGGACCATGGCACCACCACCGAGGGCCAAAAGGTCCGTCCGGTGTGGGAGGACGGCACCCCTGCCTATACCATTAAAAACTTTGGCGTTACGGCACTCTACGACCTGCGCGAGGAGTTTCCGGCGCTTACCCTGCGTCGTACGGCCCTCAAATCTGCCATGGATGAGATCCTATGGATCTATCAAAAGAAGTCCAATAACGTGCATGACCTCAACAGCCATATTTGGGATGAGTGGGCCGACGAGACCGGCTCCATCGGCAAGGCCTACGGGTATCAGATTGGGCAGAAGAGCCATTATGCCGAGGGCGATTTCGACCAGATGGACCGCGTTCTGTACGACCTTAAGAACACGCCGTACAGCCGCCGCATTATGACGAATACCTATGTGTTTAGCGACCTGTCCGAGATGCACCTGTATCCGTGCGCCTACAGCGTGACGTATAACGTGACGCAGCGCCCGCAGGATGACAAACCGACGCTCAACATGATTCTCAACCAGCGCAGCCAGGACATTTTGGCCGCGAACAACTGGAATGTGTGCCAGTACGCCATCTTGCTGATGATGGTCGCGCAATCGGTCGATATGATTCCCGGCGAGCTGCTGCATGTGATCGCCGATGCCCACATTTACGACCGTCATGTCGATATCGTCCGCGAGCTTATCGAGCGTCCGCAGTTTGCCGCGCCTAAGGTAACGCTTAACCCCGATGTACATGACTTCTATGCGTTTACGACCGATGATCTGATCGTCGAGGGCTATGAGCACGGCCCGCAGGTCAAGAACATCCCCATTGCGGTGTAGGTGACGCGCATGACGTGTAAGCTTTCCGCCATTGTCGCCGTGTGTGACGATTGGGGCATTGGGTGCGAGGGTGACATGGTCGTGTCTAATCGCGCCGACATGCGTTATTTTGTGGCGCGCACCAAAGGCTGCCCGGTCATTATGGGACGCAAGACGCTGCTGAGTTTTCCCGGCGGGCGTCCGCTCAAGAACCGTCGTAATATCGTGCTCACGCGCGATGAGGACTTTGCTGCCGAAGGTGTCGACGTGGTGCATAGTATCGGCGAGGCGCTCGCCGCGGTTGCCGATGAGCCCGTTGCCTGGGTGATCGGCGGCGGCGATGTCTATCGGCAGTTTTTGCCGTACTGCGTGGAGGCCGAGGTCACGCATAACCACTGCGTCCATCCCGTGGACACGTACTTTCCCGACTTGGACGCCGATCCCGCGTGGGAAGTTGCGCGGCGCGAAGGGGTTGCCACGATTGCCGCGGGCGAGGGTGACGAAGGCCTCGATTATGAGTTCGTGACGTATCGTCGCATTGAGGCGTAAATCTCCTATTTGCCCACGGTATTATCGGGTTGGAATGATTGAGGGGCGGCGCTTGGCGTCGCCTCGTTTGATATAGATGCTGCTGTAAGAAGGGTGCGGGCTGGCTACTATGACTGATGCCGTTGAGGTGCTGCGAATCGATTCGCTCGAGGACGAGCGGCTTGATGCCTACGTGCGACTGACCGAGCGTGAGCTGCGCTGCGTGCTGGAGCCGCAGAAGGGCATTTTTATCGCCGAGAGTGCCAAGGTCATCGAACGTGCGGTTCGCGCCGGATACGAGCCGGTGAGCTTTCTTTTGGGCGAGCGCTGGCTCGACCAGATGATGCCGCTGTTTGAGCGCCTGGCGGTACGCGAGGGTGCGGGTCCGGTTCCCGTGTTCGTTGCCTCGATGGAGCTTATGGAGCGTCTGACGGGTTTTAACGTGACGCGCGGTGCGCTCGCGGCATTTCGTCGCCCGCGACAGATTCCGGTTGATGAGTTCTTGGGCGGCGTCGTCGAGGCGGCGGGGGAGCGCCCCGTGCGCGTGTGCGTGCTCGAGGGCATTGTCGACCACACGAACGTGGGCGCGATTTTCCGCTCGGCGGCTGCGCTGAACGTCGATGGCATTTTGGTGAGCCCTACGTGCCGCGATCCGCTGTACCGTCGCTCGGCCCGCGTGAGCATGGGCACGGTGTTTCAGGTGCCCTGGACGCGCATTGGCAGCGAGGCGCGCGTATGGCCGCATGATGGGCTGGCGGCGCTGCACGATGCCGGCTTTTCGTGTGCCGCCATGGCGCTGACGGATGATTCGGTGTCGCTGGACGATCCCGCGCTCCAGGAGATTGACCGCCTGGCAATCTTTATGGGCACCGAGGGTGCTGGCTTGGGCGCCAAGACCATTGCAGGCTGCGACCGCGCCGTGCGTATTCCGATGGCGCATGGGGTCGATTCGCTCAACGTGGCCGCGGCAAGTGCTGTTGCCTTTTGGCAGCTGTGCCCGCATGTGAGCAACGAGTACCACTACCAGCCGGGGCTGTATCACTAGGCAGATAGTTAGCACCGGGCTCTGGTTCGGGGCGTTTCGGCCGACGTCGGTCGGTGCTAAGCTGGTATTGGCTTTGGTCTTAAATTGCCGTTTTGTTGTTTGACGTACGCTGGGGGGAGGGCGTGTGGCTAAGAAATCTACGGCTATCGATGTAACGCAGGGCGTTATTTGGCAGCAGCTACTGTCGCTGTGCGTCCCTATCTTCTTTAGTTCGTTCTTTCAGCAGGCATACACGCTTATCGGTACCTATATCGTCGGTCAGTTTGGCGGCAAGCTCGCGCTGGGTGGCATTCAGGCCACGATGGTGCTCAC
>CAUASQ010000083.1 GCA_958431945.1 uncultured Collinsella sp.
GGTCCTTGCAGTTGAGGACGCTCACTCCGGCAGCCGTCAGGGCGCGGTTGGTCTCTTTCATCGACAGCGCCATTGCAAAGGCAATCTGCAGCACCTTATTGCGGCTCGGATTGCGCGAACCGGTAAAGATCTGATAGCCAAACGTCTCGTTGAGGTCGGCCATACGAACCACGCGCGAACGCTCGAGCCCCTTTTCCTGCAGCAGCTGCTTTAGGCAATCCGAAAGCGACGGGGTGGCAAAGTCGTGCTCCTTGATATAGCCATCGATACTCGGCGCATCAAGGAGCTCGTTGAGCAACTCGTCCGTCAGCTTTTTATCGGGCATACGACTTCACCTCCCCCAGTGCATGCAACATGCTAAAAACCGCTTACGTCCGAACGCTCCCAGCTAGCAACCTGGTCAGGAGACACCGTACCCAGCGCCTCGAACTTCCAGGAGCCGCCCGCCTTCAGATGATTGGTGTTTGCAAGAGCCGTTCCAACCTGGTTGCCATCGGCATCATACAGAACATACTCAATCTGAATGTAGCTCTTTTCCTTGTCCGTGTTATTGGTCAGCGTGCCCGTGATCTTATAGGCAAACTGATTGGAGGTGTCTTCAGCCTCGTCAGCAATGGTATACGGTTCTTGCGGTTCTTTTTGCTCCTCAGCCTGCTGTGTCGCCTCGGCAGGTTTTGCCGAATCGCTCGCAGACGAATCGGTTGAATTGCCACCCATAGAGCCCACGGCACCGACGATAACCAGCACCACGATGACGCCTAGGACAATCTTGCCGATCGGCTTCTTTCCCTCTTTTGCCATTATGCATCCTTCCTATGATCCGGCTACCGCGCCAGCACACAGCACATCGTAGGAAGGATTAAACTTGAATTCATTAGCTGAGAGCTAAAGTTGCGGTAAACGGCCAATGCGGTTATCCGAACGCCGAGCAAACGCACTTTGCGCGACCGTCTGCTGGCAGTGCATCAACCCAACGTGACGGATTCCCCGGTAAAGGTACTCACAAGCAACAGGATAAAGAAAACTAAATAGCTGATGCTCAATAGGTAGGCGACGACTAAAAAGATGGTCCATCCAACATTGGTCTTACCATCGGCACGACGTTGCTCGCGAGAACGGCACAGCCAGACCGTCACGCCAATGGCCACAATCAGCAGCACGAGCGCCGCCGCGGCCAACCCGGCAAGCGCAAACATCACGCCAATGCTCACAGCAATAACCGGAAGCAGCAGCAAGCCACACCCGCATCCACCCGGACTATATACGGAAGACTGTCGGCGCTTCATCGTCACTCCAAGTTAAGCAGTCGTTTGTAGACATCGAGACCTTTGAGCAGGATTTCCTCGTCAAAGAGCATGGTATCGGTATGCAGAGCGTTCGTGGCATAGGCGGGACAACCATCCGAATCGCTCGGATTATCTTGACCCTCTGGCACGCCCGTGCCCAGCAAGAAGAACACGCCCGGCAGATGGCGCTGATAGAACGCGAAATCCTCGGCGATTAGCAGCGGCTCGTCCACAAGTTGCAGCTCGGACAAGGCAGGCGCAATGTGAGCGAACAGCTCGGGGTCGTTATCGACCGGCGGATAGCCCTCGGCAAAGTCGAGGTCGTACGTGCAGCCTGTTGCGGCGCAGGCCTCGTCCAACACGCGGCGCACGCCCTCGCGCGCACGGTCGAACATACCGTCCGTAAACACGCGCAGGCTGCCAGCCACATGGGCCTCCCCCGCCACCGCATTGCAGACGGTGCCGGCCTGCAGCAGGCCGAACTTACCAATGCAGGGCTCGTCGGCACCCAACTCGTCCATGAGCTCGCACTCGGAAACCAAGAACTTGGCCGCTGCCAGCGCGGCATCATGCGATTCCTCGACTGGAACGCCGTAGGTCTTGGCGATATGGATGCTCGCGCCATGGATATGAATGTGCGTCTCGCTTGAGCGCGCCAGCAGCGGACCGGAACAGCTCGCCAACGTGCCGGCGGGCAAATCGGGCCATACGTGGAAGCCAAAGATGCGATCCGCCCCGTAGCGCTCGAATACGCCGCTCTCACACACCGTCTTGGCGCCACCGGTCGTTTCCTCGGCCGGCTGGAACACAAAAAGCACGTTGCGCTTAATAACGCCCGGCTGCTCACGAATCGTACGGTCGACAAAAGTTGCCGCCGCGAGGGCCATAGCCATGTGCCCGTCGTGGCCGCACGCGTGCATCTTGCCGGGATGCGTCGAGGCAAAAGCGGCGCCCGTCGTCTCCGCAATAGGCAACGCATCCATATCGGCACGAATCGCCGTGGCATGCGAGGCACCCGTGCCAGCGTCGAAGAAAGCGCACACGCAACTAGGGCACGGATGGATCACCTCGCAGGCAAGCGGAGCGAGCACGCCCTCGATATAGGCGATAGTTTGCGGAAGATCGAAGTCGAGCTCCGGAATGCGATGCAGGTCGCGACGATAGCGACGGAGTTCTTGGAGCTCGGTCATGGGGATTCCTTTCATGGGGCAACTCAGTTGTCACCTATTGTGACGCAGGATTGTGGCGCCCTCGTTTCTAGCATGATGCTGCATTTTTTAAACGTTATATACGAATACTCTTGTTTGGTAAAGTGCAACGTGGTAGGGTCGTTACCACTTGATAGAGGCGCGGGCACGAAGAACCGCGGGCGAGCCGGCAGGCTTTGACCCCGTGGGGAGGCGAAACCCGCCGAACTGGGTTTTTCGGGCACGAACAACCTGGTGGGCCTGCGGGAAACACCCGCAGGACTGTCTGCAGCAATGCGGGAGCGCTATCCGGACATTGGGTCCACGCTATGCGGATTCGATGCGCAGATGGCGCCGTCTGGATAGCGAGGTTTACGGGACATGGCATTGACCCCCAACGAGGCATATGCGGCCAAACAGCCGTTTGTGGACAAGGTAACGCTCGAGCATATCGTCGAGCAGTTCCCCACGCCGTTTCATCTATACGACGAGGCGGGCATCCGCCGCAACATGCAAGAAGTGCGCGACGCCTTTGCATGGAACCCGGGCTTTAAGGAATACTTTGCCGTCAAGGCCAACCCCAACCCGGCGCTCATCTCCATTCTCAACGAATACGGCTGCGGCTGCGATTGCTCGAGCTATACCGAGCTCATGATTGCCCGCTCGCTGGGCATCACGGGACACGACATCATGTTCTCGTCTAACGACACGCCAGCTGCCGACTTTGAGCTCGCCGACAAGCTGGGCGCCATCGTCAACTTTGACGACATCAGCCACATCGAGTTCTTTGAGCGCGTCGCAGGGCCCATCCCCAAGACGGTCAGCTGCCGCTTTAATCCGGGCGGCCTGTTCCAGCTCTCCAACGGCATCATGGACAACCCGGGCGACTCCAAATATGGCATGACCACCGAGCAGCTCTTCGAGGCCTTCCGCATGCTCAAGGCCAAGGGCGCTGAGGACTTTGGCATCCACGCATTCCTTGCCAGCAACACCGTCACCAACGACTACTACCCCAAGCTTGCGCGCATCCTCTTTGAGCTTGCAGTGCGCCTGGAGCGCGAGACCGGCGCACACGTCGCCTTCATCAATCTATCCGGCGGCGTCGGCATCCCCTACCTGCCCGAGCAGCAGGCCAACGACATTCACGCCATCGGCGAGGGAGTGCACGCGGCATACGACAAGATCCTGGTTCCCGCCGGCATGGGCGATGTGGCCATCCGCACCGAGATGGGCCGCTTTATGATGGGCCCCTACGGCTGCCTGGTCACCAAGGCCATCCACGAGAAGCAAATCTACAAGGACTATATCGGTGTCGACGCAAGCGCCGTCGATCTGATCCGCCCTGCCATGTATGGTGCCTACCACCACATTACGGTGATGGGCCAGCCGGGTGGCTCCGACAAGACCGCGGCGCCCGTCACAAACACGTACGACATTACGGGCAATCTGTGCGAGAACAACGACAAGTTCGCCATCGATCGTGGGCTGCCGCATATCGACATGGGCGACCTGCTTGTGATCCACGATACCGGCGCGCATGGCTACTCCATGGGCTACAACTACAACGGACGCCTGCGCTCCGCCGAGGTGCTGCTGCGCCCCGACGACTCGGCCGACCTCATCCGCCGCGCCGAGCGCCCGGGCGATTACTTTGCCACGCTCGACGTGCTGCCGTACGGCCGAGAGTTACTGGCCAAGTCGCGCGCCGATGCCGCCCGCCGTCGCGCCCAGGACGAGCGCCTGGCCGTCGCTGCCCAATGGAACAAACGCATCCAGATCGCGGAAGCGAAGGAGAAGAACATGGATATCCGCAACCTCGAGGGCTCAATCGTCGCCCTTGTCACGCCGTTTAAAAAGGACGGCAGCGTCGACTTTGATGCACTCGAGCGCCTTATCGATTTCCACCTGCAAAATGGCACTGACGCCATCCTCACCCTGGGCACCACCGGAGAGAGTGCCACGATGACCGACGACGAGGACAACTCCGTTGTCGCCGCAGTGGTCAAGCAGGTTGCGGGCCGCGCCCCCGTCATCGCCGGCTCGGGCTCCAACTCCACGCAGACCATGCTCACCAAGTCGCTCACCTACCAGGGCCTGGGTGCCGATGGTCTGCTGCTCATTACCCCCTACTACAACAAGTCTAACGAAGAGGGCATCTACCAGCACTTTAAGACCGTGGCCGACGCCGTGGACATCCCCTGCATTCTGTACAACATCCCCGGCCGCTGTGGCTGCAGCATCAGCGAGCACAACGTAGAGCACTTGGCCGCACACCCCAACATCATGGGCATCAAGGAGGCCTCAGGCAACGTCGCCTACGCGGCCAAGATCGCCCACCTGCTGTCCGATGACTTCCGCATGTACTCGGGCGAGGATGCACTCACCGTGCCGCTCATGAGCCTTGGTGCCTCGGGCACCATCAGCGTGTGGGCCGACGTTCAGCCGCGGCTCGTTCACGACATGTGCCGCGCCTATCTGGACGGCGACGTGGCGCGTGCCCGCGATATCCAGATTGCCGGCCAGCCGCTGATCAACGCCCTCTTTAGCGAGGTCAACCCCATCCCCGTTAAGGAAGCGCTCGCTCAGATGGGTATGATCGAGACAAACTACCGCATGCCGCTGTGCCCCATGGCAGACGACACGCGCGCTGCACTTACCGATGCTCTGAAGGGAGCTGGTCTGCTTGATTAAGACCGTCATTATGGGAACGGGCCGTATTGGCTCGCTCATCCGCACCACCGCCGAGGGCGTTGTCGACGCCGCCGGTCAGCCCGTTTTTGATATCGTGGCCCAGATTGGCTTCGATTTGAGCGAGCTCGAGAACGCACCGGTTGCCGACGTGATTATCGACTTCTCAAACGTCGTGACCTTCGACGCCGTCGTCGCCTATGTCGAGCGCACGGGCGCGGCGTTGGTCTCGGGCACCACAGGCTACACCCCCGAGCAGATGGACCGCCTGCGCGAGCTGGGCCAGAACACCCGCGTCATGCACTCCGGCAATTACTCCATCGGTATCGCAGCCCTGCGTCATCTGATAGCACAGGCCACACGCGAGCTGCCCGGCTTTGACTGCGAAATCGTCGAGACGCACCATAACCAAAAGGTCGACGCCCCCAGCGGCACTGCCAAGTTGCTGCTCGATGCCGTCGTCGAAGCCGAGCCCGAGGCAGGCTACCACCCCGTCTATGGCCGCGAAGGCATGTGCGGAGCGCGCGACCCCAAGGAGATCGGCATGCACTCGCTGCGCGGTGGCACTGTCGCCGGCGTGCACGAAGTGAGTTTCTTTGGCCAGGACGAGGAAGTCACGCTCACGCATCGCGCCACGAGCCGTCAGATCTTTGTCAACGGCGCTCTGGCCGCCGCTCAAAAGCTCGTCGTCCGCGACCCTGGCTTCTACACCTTCGACCAGGTCATGTTCGCCTAACCAGCTATCTACCGCACCCACGCAAAGGAGAAACAGCATATGAGTAACGCAGCCGAGATGGATGCACAGGAGATTATCAATTACATCGCCACCGCGCCTAAAAAGACGCCCGTCAAGCTGTATGTGCGCGAGAAGCCCGGCATGAAGGTTGCCTGGGGCGATGCGCACGTCTACGGCGGCCGTCGTGGCAAAACCGTCTTTGGCGACTGGGAAGAGCTCAAGGCCATCCTCGATGCCAATGCCGACTCCATCGACTATTACGACGTCGAGAATGACTGCCGCAACTCCGCCGTCCCCATGCTCGACCTCAAGGGTATCAACGCCCGCATCGAGCCGGGCGCGATCATCCGCGACCGCGTCGAGATCGGCGATCGCGCCGTCATCATGATGGGTGCCATCATCAACATCGGCTCCGTCATTGGCGAGGGTTCCATGATCGACATGGGCGCCGTGCTGGGCGGCCGCGCCACCGTGGGTAAGAACTGCCACATCGGCGCCGGTACCGTGCTGGCAGGCGTCGTGGAACCCGCCAGCGCCACGCCCGTCATCATCGAAGACGATGTCATGATCGGCGCCAACGCCGTGGTCCTGGAGGGCGTGCGCGTAGGCAAGGGCGCCGTCGTTGCCGCCGGCGCCGTATGCGTCGAGGACGTCCCCGCCGGTGCCGTCGTGGCCGGTGTCCCCGCCCGCGTCATCAAGATGCGCGACGCCCAGACCGACAGCAAGACCGGTCTCGAGGAAGGACTACGTCAACTTTAATAGTTACGCGGTTATGACGAAAAGGCCGAAGTCCCAAAGGGCTTCGGCCTTTTCGTTACGGTCAATCCGCTCGATCCCTTATCGATTCTCGATGCTGCCGATGTTTTTGAGCTCGATAGAGATGAGGCCGTTGGGCTCGTTGACGAACTCGATGTACTCGGAGTTCGAACCCATCTCGGCCGGGAAGCTGATCTCAATACCCGTGTCGGTACGAATCTTGTGATTGCGAACGGCCGCGCGCTCGACCTGCTTGCGCTCCACAGGCACGCGCTCGGGCACCTTCTCCTCGGTCAGTGCCGCGCGCACGCTTTCCTTGATGACCGGCTCGTCCTCAAAGACCTCATCGACGATATCCCAGGGCGGAAGCTCCTCGTCATCCTCGACCTTCTCGGCCACAGCGGCCTTAACCTTGGCGAGCGCCACGGCCGTGTTGGCGCCGTGCTCCTCGGCGACTTCCTCAACCACACGCGTCACGGTGTCGATGACCTCCTTGCCCGATACGCCCGTGTCGCACTGCAGCAGGCCATCGGGAATGAGCATGCGGTCTTCGCCGGCAATCTTGCGCTTCTTGTCCACGTAGCCGATCTCCATGGTGCTCGCGCGCACGATGGCATAGCTCGGCACCTTTTGCGAGGGGTTCGGCAGAATGG
>CAUASQ010000084.1 GCA_958431945.1 uncultured Collinsella sp.
GCCGTCTGCGGGGCGGGCTGCGGCGCGTACTGCTGCTGGTATCCCTGCGGCGCTTGCTGGCCCTGCTTCTGGCTCATGAACTCGATCTCGTCCACGATCACCTCAAGCTTGGATCGGCGCTGGCCGTCCTTGTCCCAGCTCGAATAGCGCAGCTTGCCCTCGATGGCCACCTTCATGCCCTTGTGCAGGATGCGGCCCATGCTCTCGGCGCGGTTGCCGAACATCGTGCAGTCCACGAAGTTCGGGTAGTCCTCCCACTCGCCGGTTTGCTGGTTGCGGCGGCGGTCGTTGACCGCCACGCCGAAGCCCAGAACCTGCATGCCGCCCTGGGTAGCCCGCAGCTCGGGGTCGCGGGTCAAGTTTCCGCTGATGTTCACTCGGTTGATCGACATTTAGTAACTCCCTTCGCCGGTCCCATTCGACCAGGTGCGCTTTATGTCCTCGTCGACGGTTCGGATCTTGAGCTTGTACACGTTTATCGCCTCTTGGCTCGCCTTGTAGAGCGCTTCGGCGCAGTCCCTGCGCTGCTTCAGCTCGGCTATGTCCTCACGGCCTCGGCAGAGGTCGCTTATCACCGTCACTGGCGTTCCCTTGGATCTCTCCTCAAGGATCGCGATGCGCAGCGCCTTGCGGTACTCTGCCTCGTTCTCGGCGTACTGGCTTCCGCTGTTGCGCAGCGCCTGAAGCTCGTCCATGAGCCTGTCGAAGAGCTGCATGCGCTCGGCGTAGAGGTCTTGCATGGCCTACACGACCTGCCATGCGGGGGACGGGCAGCACCCGGGGTTGGCCTTGAACTGCTCGTACTGCTGGCGGCTCTCGAACTGGTAGAAGGTGCCGCAGCTCTTGCACTTGGCGATGAATTGGCCGAACTCGGGCGGCTCCTTCTCGGCGGGCTTGCCGTCACCCATGAGGGTGTCGGGGTCACTCGTGCCGTCGATGTCGAAAGCTCCGCAGAGCGCGTACTTGCGGGCATAGCTCGATGCGCTGCCCGTGACCTGCGCCTCGTTCATGCCCTTCTGGCTCAAAGGCTCGCGGGCGTACGCATCGATCTCCAAAGGCTCGCCGTGGCCGTCCTCGAAGAACAGGCGGCACGTGGCCTTGACGTAGTAGCGCTCGCCGATCTGCTCGATCGAGTCGTTGAGCGTGAAGGCGATTCCCGCCGCCTTACACGGCTCCTTGAGCGCCGCAACGATGTCCTCCATGCTGCGGTAGTAGAAGTTGCCGTGGGCGTTGTAGCGTGCCTTGGGCACCACCACGGATCGCTGCACCTGGGCCACGGCCTCGGCCAGCGTCATGTGCTTGTCTTCTGCCATCGTCTACTCCATCCTCGCTGCCACCTGGGCTGGCGTGCCCCGGCGGATGCTTCCGGTGATTCCCTGCGCCTTGAGCAGGGATGCGAGCGCCTGCATCTGCGATCGCGTGGCACTCGGCACCTCGACCGTCCACGCCTCCAAAGGCTCCGCGACCGGTGCTGGCATGGGTGCCGGCATTGGTGCGGGCATTGGCACTGGCGCGGGCATCGGCTCAGGCTCGGGCGCTGCGATCGGCTCTGGCTCAGGCTCTGGTTCAGGTTCAGGCTCCGGCTCAGGCTCGGGTGCCATGGCCGCCTTCAGCTCGGCGATTCGCTGGTCTTCCTCGTCGGCCAGACGCGCCGCGTTCAAGGCGGCTCCGAGGTCGAGCGTGCGGAAGAACTCGCGCTCCGCGTCGGCGTAGTGCGGCATCGCCTCCTGCTGGGCCTTGAGCGTTTCCCAGTCTCTGGCCACGTCGGACACCTTGGCCTCAAGCGCCTGCTGCGCCTTGATCTCGCCGAAGGTCTTGTTGAGCCACTGCGGCTCATGCAGGCGCTCGTAGGGGACGACCGGCGCGAGCAGCCCCGCGAACTCCTCGTAGTGCTGCTGTAGGCGCGAGTAGAGCGCGTCCTTGCGCGTCTGCTCGGCCTCGTCAAGCTGCGCCTTGATGGCGTCGGTTGATTCGTCGATGATGGCCGTGATCTGCTTGCAGCGCCTCTCGAATGCGTCGAGCGGCTTGTTGTACTCGCGCTTCACGGCCTTGCGGCGTTCGTCGATCTCCTTCTTGATGCCGTTGAGGTAGCTGCGGTCGTGCTTGGCCTCCTTGATGGCCTGGGCGCTCGTGAGGTCGTAGGTGGCGCCCTCGTAGTCGGCCACGACCTTCTTCACGTGGGCCTCCAACGCGTCCATGTTCGAAGCGATAGTGGCCTCGGTGTAGGTGACCTCAAGCGTGGTGGCCTCGGCCTCGATGACCTCTGCCTCGACCTGCTGCGGTTCGGTTTCCTTAGCCATAGATCTCGCCCGTCTCGTCGTCGAAGTCCATGGCCTGCTGCTGCTCAGCCACGGTGAGCAAAACCGTCTTGCCGCTCTGCTTGATGATGCGGAAGGCGTCGGCGTTGTCGGTCATGATCTCGAATTGCAGGGTCGCAACGCTGCCCTTCACGGTTGCCTGCTTGAACTGCGCCTGGATGGTGGCTTCGTTGATCATGTCGTTACCTCCTATTTGATGCCGAGAACGGCGGCAAGGAACGCGCGACCGAACTCGCGCTCTTCCTCGCTGACGGGCTTGATCTTGTCGGCGATGAACTCGCGGCTCTTGGCGACGCACTTCTCGTCGATCCTGGAAAGCCCGGCCTCGCAAAGCGCGATCATCACGTGGTAGGCGTTTGCCGCCGTCTCGCCGTCGTTGTTGTCAGGATGCGTGGCGTCGAACATGAGGTTGTTCGCGATGCAGGCGGCGTGGTCGAGCACTGCTTTGTGGAACTTGGTCCCGTGGAAGTCCTCAAAGCCGTTCTCTTCGAAGTATTTGGCGTTCATTTCTTCTCCTTCACGTACTCCTCGACGAAGTACTCGATGTAGATGTCTATGCGTGGTTTGGTGCCGTATGGCGACCTCGGGCGTTTGGTGACGGCTCCCATGTCGACCTGCGAATCGTCCTTGAAGGCGATCCCGTTGAGCGCGTCGCAGGCGAGCTTGCCGAGGTTGTCCCAGTCGGGCTTGCCGAGGTCGGCGCGGCCCTCCCAGTACTTCGGGTTGCTCTTCGCGAGCGGCCTGGTGGTCGAGATCCGCATCACAACCGGGCCGTCGTGGTTGGCGAAGGTCTCGCCGTATGCCGCGCGGAACGCGTCCTTGATGGCCTTCTCGGCCTTGAGCGTCTTGGTCGGCGTGTAGGTGCGGTGGTTGCGGTAGTCGGTCATGGGGCGCTGTTTTCCGACAAGCTGGGCGGGGTGCATGGTGATGTGCGCCGTTGCCGCAAGGGTTCGCCGCCAGCTCATTCGGAAAACCCATCGCTCTGGCTGCGGTGCTTGTTGAAGGCTCCGCGCAGCTCCGGGTATCGCGCCTCCATGATTCGGGCAAGGGCGGGGGCTATGCCGTTCTTGCAGCCAACGTGCAGCTCGTTGCGCACCATGTTCACCAGGTAGTTGATCGACACGTAGCCCTTCTCCTTGAGGCGGCGGGCGTTGGAAAGCATGAACTGCCACGCCTCGGGGTTGGCCTCGATCCACTTCTTGGCCTCGGCAACGTCCTGCTCACCAGCCATGCCCAGGCCGAAGATCTCAAGCTGGTTGCTCTGGGGTTTGGGGCGGTATATCTCGTCGTTACGCATTGAGCACCGCCATGCTGCCCACGGCTCGCTGGGCGTCGGCAACAGCCTGGTCCATCGTGGGGATGACCCAGAGCCAGAGCACGGCGAGGAAGATCATGAGGGCCGCGAGGAAGCCGACCATGACGCCCGCCTTGAACTGGGAGCGCTCAAGCTGCTCCTGCGCCGTCGGGCGCTTGCCCTCGAATGGTATGATGGATGCAGTCTCGTAAGAGACCGCGTTTTGGCGGGTGCCCGATGTGTGGAAGCTGGGGGCGCTCGCTTTCTTTTTGCTCTGCATATCCGTTCTCCTTTCGGTGTTGTCGCAGGTCATTGCTAGGGCGCTTTTTAGGGCCTCTTTTTTGCCGCCTTTTTCGCCCTGCTCTTCTGGCTGTAGTAGCGCTGTCTCTCGCGGTCGTTCCTCTTCTCCCTGATCGCCTCCTCCTTCATCGCGTTGGCCTGTTCGGCGAGGTCTGCCATGTGAAGCTCCTTCGTGCACTCGATGCACCAGCCGCTGATCCTGTTCAGCGGGCGGAACGTCCATTGGCCGCAGTGTGAGCATTGGCGGCGCTTGCGGAGTGAGAGTCCGCACTTCCGCGCCATGTGCTTCACCGAGTCGATGGAGCGCCCGAGGTCTTTTGCTACCTGCTTGGCGCCGTCTCCGGCGTGCTCTTCGAGGTATCTGAGCTCACGTGTAGACCACTGCTTCACGCCTTCGCTTCTCCCTTCTGCTGGCGTTCCCATTCGCGGTATGCCTGACGGATCGTCGAGCACATGCCATCAAAGGCAACTTCGCGGGCCGTCTTCTGACGCTGCTCCTGTTGCTTCTCGTCGCTCATTAGGCCACTGCCAGCTCATGCAGCTCGTCCAACGAAACGCCGAGGATGCGAGATAGCGCGTAGGCTTCAGACAGACTGAACTCGTACGAACCTCGAACTTTGTTAAAGAACGAAGATCGGCTCATACCGAGACTGTCTGCCAGCGCGTCACGTGTAACGCCATTCGTTTCGGCGTACTCGTTGACCTTCTCCGACAGGTTCATGCTTCTCCTTTCTCCCGTACAAAACTTTGTACTCCTACAGTATTGTACAAAGTTTTACACCGTGCAATACTTTGTACGTGTAAATATTTGGACTGTAAGGGGAGGCCATGGAGTACCGGTTTGTTCTCGCACATTACTTGGAGGAACAGGGAATGACTCCAGCTGAGCTTGCTCGCGCTATTGGTTCCCCTAGATCGACCATTTCTGCTCTTTTGAGCGGAAGGGCAAAAGAGCCAACACTTGGTAAAGCTAAGGCGATAGCGGACGCTCTTGGCGTGTCCCTTGAAGAGATGGCTCGGATGACATACGAGGAGGAATAGGCATGGGACTTCTTGGTGATATGGCTAAAGCCGCTGCGAAGGTCGCTATAAATCAAGTTTCAAACACTGCGCACGAGAAGGTTTCCGAGATGTTCCCAACAAAGGAAATCGTTCTATCCGGCTCACACGAACGCGATGTCTACACCTACTACGGTGGGCCATTGAAGGGAATAAGGGTCGGGCAGACATTCGATGCTGAGGTCGCCAGGAAGCCTGTCACCCTTGTAAGCGAGTTGACGGGGACAGAATGGAATACTGCCGAACACGGAAACAACGCGCTTATGTATAAAGGCAAGCCATTTGGCTCTTTTAGCCCAATGAGCAAGAGCATTCGAAAAATGATACGTATGGGATACCGGGTCAAGATCAGGTGCAAAAACGTTGGATGGTACGCGCAGGGGATACCTGAGATTGTTGCCATGATTCCAGATCCAGAAGCTGTGTTCTCTTGGCTTGACGAGTGCGAGAGAAGTGGCGAGGAGGTTCCGTTCAATGCCAACAGCTAAAACTGCGGTGATATACGCCCGCTTTTCGTGCAACAAGCAGCGCGAGGCCTCCATCGACGACCAGCTGCGCATCTGCCGCCAGTGGTGCCAGCGCGAGAAGTACGCCATCGTGGCGGAATACTGCGACTATGCCATAAGCGGTCGTACCGATGACCGCCCCGAGTTCCAGCGCATGGTAGCCAACGCGGGTGAGAGCGACATAGTGCTTGTGTACATGATGGATCGCTTCAGCCGTGGGGAGTACGACGCGCCCATATACAAGCGCGAGCTTGCCCAGCACGGCGTGAAGCTCGTCTCGGCGCTTGAACAGATACCAGACAGCCCGGAAGGCATCATCTACGAGAAGCTGCTCGAAGGCCTCGCCGCGTGCGAGTCGAAGAAGACCGCGATCCGCACGAGGCGCGGCATGGAGGGCAACGCGCTCAAGTGCAAGACCAACGGCGTGCGCGTGTTCGGCTACGCCAGCAACGAGGCCGACGAGTACGTGATCGACGAGGACGAGGCCGCTTTCGTGCGCGAGGCGTTCAAGCGGCGCATAGCAAAGGAGACCACCAACTCGATAGCGCGCGACTTCGCGGCACGCGGGGTCAAGACCTCGCAGGGAAACCCGTGCGGCTACTCGATGGTCGAGCGGATGGTGAAGAACCGGAAGTACACGGGGCGCTACGAGTGGGGCGGCGTTGTCAAAGAGGGCGGCATGCCCGCGATCATCGACGAGGTGACGTTCATGGAGGCACAGGGCATACGCGCGGCCAAGGAGCGCTGCGCGGAGAGCTGGGGCGACTTCGCCCTTTCCGGCAAGGCGATCTGCGCGGGCTGCGGGCGCAACCTGCAAGGCGTGAGCGGGCGCGGGCGCGGCAACCGCAAGTACGAGTACTACCGCTGCCACGACGGATGCGTTAAGCCCGTGAGGCGCGAGGAGCTTGAGGGCGAGATCGTCAAGGCGCTGCGGGCGCTCCTGCAAGACCGAGAGGAGGCCTTGCGGATAGCCCGCATGGTAGCGGAAAGCTCGGACGGCGCGGAGGTGGCGGCGAGGCGCAAGCAGGCCGCCCAATCGCTCTCGGCCGCCGAGCGCGGCCTGAAGAACATCCTGAACGCCATCGAGCAGGGCATAATCGCCCCGGGCGCGAAGGAGCGCATAGCGGAGCTCGAACACCAGCGCGACCGCGCCAAGCTCGACCTTGAGGCGATCAGGGACGATCAGATAGACCCCGAGCGGCTGGCCGACTTCCTGCAATGCGGCTCCGCCCTGGACGACGCGACTCTATTGAAGGCGTTCGTATACCAGGCGAGCGTGAGCGACGAAGAGTGCATAGTGACGATGAACTACGACGTGGAAAACAACGAACCCGCCAGACTTGACATCCAGCGGGTTCGTACAAAATGCAAATGGTGCCCCCAGCGGGATTCGAACCCGCGATATCCACCTTGAAAGGGTGGCGTCCTTGGCCGCTAGACGATGGGGACAGCGGGAAAGAGTATAGCAGACTTTTTTGTCGGCGCGTATATCGTTGGCAAACTGGAAAACCACCACATAGGAGCTGGCTCTCCATCCCGATCTTCAAACATCTCAATCTGTAACATCTGGGCGGGCAAATCGGCTCTATGTGTTACAGATCGAGACAAAAGGCAGGCGTCGGGACGAACATCTCATTCTGTAACAGTAAGACGACTTTTAACGGTCTAGATGTTACAGATTGAGACAAACAGCTGGGATGGGGCAAAACCACCACAAAGGTGCCTGTGAACTGCGCCCCGAAACTTGGACTGAATAAAT
>CAUASQ010000085.1 GCA_958431945.1 uncultured Collinsella sp.
GTGCCGGTGCCGCGGGCATGTTCGGTGCCGTGACGGTGGATATTGAGCGTTCGGCACTGAGCGAGCTCGGCGTGGATATGGCCGATGAGGCGCTGATCGAGGCGCTGGCCGCGGCGGTGCTCGCTCGCGTTGACGTCTGGGCGGTTGCCGCCAACACGCCACAGGGCGCTGCCGGCCCGCTGGCCCCGGTGCTGGGTGAGTACTTCGACATGGTGCCGCTGCTGGGCCGCCAAGTTGCGGCGGTGTCGCCCAACGGCTTGCCGCTTGCGGTCGGTGTGTTTGCGGGCCTGGACATCTGGGGCCGCGCGACCATCAAGACCGACGCCGGCGAGCAAGAGTTTCCGCCCGAGGCCGTACGCATCCGCGGTCTGTAACGCGAGGCGCCCGCGCTCAAAGATAACGATGACAACGAAAGCTCTCCTCGGCTTGCACCGGGGAGGGCTTTGCGTGACTGCGGGGTAGCACCTCGGACCTATTCCTCAAAACTGAAAATTTTTCGATTTTGAGGAATAGGCTTGGCGAACGTTTGCGGGGGCTGTGGCATCGGACGTGCTCGACTTAAGCCCCTGCTCTATCCCAGCTCCTGCATGCGGCGGTAGATTTCGCAGATGCCCTTGATGGTGAGTTGACCGTCTACCACGTCGAAGGCGTCGGTCGAATCGGCGACGATGCTGGCGAGGCCGCCCGTGGCGATAACGGTGGCATCCTCGCGGCCCAGCTCGCGCTTCATGCGCTCGACCAGGCCCTCGGCCATGGCGGCGGCGCCCATCACGGCGCCGACCTTGATGCACTCCTCGGTATCGCGGCCGATGGCATGCTCGGGCGCCTCGAGCGGCACGCTGGCGAGCTTGGCGGCACGGGCGGCAAGCGCGTCCATGGAGATGCGGATGCCCGGCGCGATCGCTCCGCCAATGTAATAGCCGTCCTCGTCGATGACGTCGATATTGGTTGCGGTGCCAAAGTCCACCACGATCGCCGGCGCGCCGTAGAAGGTCTCGGCAGCGACGGCGTTGGCGACGCGATCGGCACCTACTGCCTGGGGACGCGCCGCGCGCAGCTTGGTCACCGCGGCCGTCTGCGGCCCAATGACGATGGCGTCCGCGGCAATGCGGTCGGCCACGGCGTGCCATTCGCGCGAGAGCTGCGGCACCACGCCAGCAAAGGCGATCGCATCGACCGCGTCGAGCGAAAGGCCGTACATCTTAAAGAAACCCATCAGGCGCACATGGATCTCGTCGGCGGTATAGGAGCGGTCGGTGGGCATGCGCCACGACTGCACCAGCTCGTCTCCGTCAAACAGGCCCATGGCCGTCTGCGTGTTTCCCATATCGATAGCGAGCAGCATGTCTACTCCCGGTGTTGGCATAAAAGGACGCGCACCATTGTATACGTGCCGTCGACGGCGTTCGGCTGCGATTCGTTTACGGTGATAGGGGCTGAGGGGTTTAAATATGAAGGAATTATGCTCTACGAGATTTTCCTTGCCGTTTACCGAACTCCCGCGTAATATACTTTCTTGCGCACATGAGGCGCCCAGACATTGCGGGGTGGAGCAGTCTGGTAGCTCGCCGGGCTCATAACCCGGAGGTCGTAGGTTCAAATCCTGCCCCCGCGACCAAGAACTTGCAGCTCGTCGGCCTATCCGGCGAGCTTTTTTGTTATTCCGGGACCGTGTTTTCGGTCCAATTCTCGGCCTCTCAAACAAAATCTCGATCTGTAACATCTAGACCCGATTTAGGCGGCTAGGTGTTACAGATCGAGATATACCGGTGGGTTGGGTCGCGTTTGTCTCGACCTGTAACATCTGGGGCTCATTTTGCCGAGCTGTTGTTACAGATTGAGATTTTTAGCAGGCGGGTTTGGTTTGTCTCGATCTGTAACAGTAAGGGGTCAAAAGTAGGCCTAGCTGTTACAGATCTAGATTGTTGAGGATGGGTCGAGAGGAATATCTCGATCTGTAACAGTAAGACCCGGTTTTGCCGAGTAGATGTTACAGATTGAGATAAACCGACGGGCCGCCCCGCCCATCCCCATCCGCCTGCCGCCACCTGATATTCGCCGATTTCCGTTGTGCCGCTGTGCCTCCATGCCATATACTCTAGACAACTACGCGGCATCATCGCCGCCGCGCCTACAAGAGAGGAATATCCATGGCCGCACCTGCATCCAAGCTGCTCCAGCCCATTACGGTTGGCCCCCTTGAGCTCAAGAACCGCATTATGTTTCCGCCGCTGACCACCGGCTACGAGGAGCGCGACGGCTCCATTGGTGAGCGCAGCCTGGCTTTTTACGAGCGCTTGGCCCGTGGCGGCGTGAGCTACATCGTCATCGGCGACGTCGCTCCCGTCATGACCGCAAGCCCCACGCCCAAGCTGGCAACCGACGCCCAGATCCCCACGTTTAAGGCGCTGGCCGATGCCGTCCACAAGCACGGCGCCAAGGTCGCGCTGCAGCTGTTCCACCCCGAGTACGATGTGCCCGGTGTCGGCCGCATGGTCATGGGCTCTATGGCTGCCGCCAAGGCCGCGCAGGAGGCCAAGGCCGCCGGCGACGAGGAGACCTTTGCCGCCAAGATGGCCGAGTCCAACGAGATTCGCAACCAGGCCTACGCCAAGCTGCACCACGACATGCAGCACTTTGTGAACGAGGCGAGCGTAGAGCAGCTTACCCAGATCAAGGAGGCCATCGCTGCCTCGGCCGCTCGCGCGCAGCAGGCCGGGATCGATGCCATCGAGGTCCACGGCGACCGTCTGGTGGGTTCGCTGTGCTCGGCAATCCTCAACCAGCGCACCGACGAGTACGGCGGCTCGTTCGAGAACCGCGTTCGCTACGCGCTGGAGGTCGTCGCTGCCATTAAGGAAGCCGCGCCGCAGCTGATGGTGGAGTACAAGCTCCCCGTGATCATGGAGAACCCCGACGGCACGCCGCGCGGCAAGGGCGGCCTGCAGCCCGACGAGGCCTGCGAGTTCGCCAAGCTGCTCGAGGGCGCGGGCATCGACATGATCCAGGTCGCGCAGGCCAACCACACCGGCAACATGGGAGACACCATTCCGCCCATGGGCGCCATGCCCTACAACTGGACGCTGCCCGTGGCCGAGCGCGTCAAGGCCCTGGTTTCCGTGCCGGTGGCAACCGTCGGCCGTGTTGTCTCGGTCGAGGCCGGCGAGAAGATTCTGGAAGACGGCGCGGCCGACATCATCGCCTACGGCCGCTCGCTCATGTGCGACCCCGACATTGCGCTGAAGGCCGCCACCGGCGAGCCCATCCGCGAGTGCCTCAACTGCAACAAGGGCTGTGTCGACGCGATTCAAAACCGCAAGTACATCTCGTGCGTGCTCAACGCCGAGAACGGCGACGAGGCGACCATCGCCATCAAGCCGGGCGAGGGTGACAAGAAGATCGCTGTGGTGGGCGGCGGTATTGCCGGCCTGGAGGCCGCGCGCGTGGCGGCCAAGCGTGGCTACGACGTGACCGTCTACGAGGCGAGCGATCACTTGGGCGGCCAGATTGTGCTGGCGGCTGCGCCCCCGCGCAAGGACGAGATCATGCGTTCCGTCGAGTACTACGAGAAGATTCTGCCTGGCCTGGGCGTAAAGGTCGAGCTCAACCACGTTGCTAGCCCCGCGGACCTCAACGCCGCCGACGCTGCGATTGTGGCTGTGGGCGCACACGACGTGGTCATCCCCGTTCCGGGTGCCGACTCGGACAAGGTCGTCTCGAGCTGGGACGTGCTGGCCGGCAAGGTGGAGCTCAGCGGCCGCGTCGCCGTCATTGGTGGTGGCCTGGTGGGCACCGAGACTGCCGAGTATCTGCTGCAGCACGGCTGCGAGGTGGCGATCGTGGAGATGCTCGACAAGATTGCCGCGGGCGAGTCCGAGACCATTCTACCGCTGATTATGAGCGACTTTGCAGAGCACAACGTGGAGCAGCATGTTAAGACCCGCCTGACCGCCATTACCGACGAGGGCGTGGAGGCCATTCGCACCACCGAGGACGGCACCGAGGAGCCGGTGAAGATCGCCTGCGATTACGTGGTGATGGCCGTGGGCTCCAAGGCCAACGCGTTTGACCTGGATGGCGTGACGGTGCCCGTGACCTGCGTGGGCGACTGCTCGGGTGAGCGCACCGCCGACATTGCGAGCGCCATTCGCACGGCGTATCACGCGGCCAACGAGCTGTAGTTGAACATCGCGGCTAGGCGGGGCGGTAGCACGGATTCGTCTCGCCCGGCTGTGTCCCGTCGGGTGTCAACCGGTGCGGGGCCTGCAAGCGCAGCAGGTCCCGCCCTTTTTGTTTTGCTCCGGTGGATGGCAATGCGCGGTAATCATGAGGAGTGAGGACGTCTACTGCCTTGCAGATCACTCAAAATTATTGGGGGAGGGGTTAATAACTATATCCTCTATACCGAAGGACATAAAGAGATGCCAATTTTGTTGACAAGCGAATGACGATTAGCTGCGAGTCAGCTACCAGCGTAAATAATCGATAAAGAAATGTCGTAATTTGGTGCCAAATGCCCAGATAACGCCGCGTCTATTTTAATTAACTGCTTTGAGCAAACAGTAAAATGCTACTATCTAACTTGCACGTAAGAAAGCAGATTAACGGTTAAGGCTAAGAAGTGGCAGGTATGTCGGAAGCAACTAGGACTCGCACGCATGCGCCTGAGGTTAGGCAGCGCGCCGTCGAGATCCTCCAAGAGGGGGTCGGTCATCGCGCCCTCGCCGCGGAGCTTGGCATTCCCCAGGCCACGGCTCGTCAGTAGGCCCGCGCGTATGCCGTGGGCGGTGCCGACGCCGTTCTCAATGCCGGTTCGCATCATCACACCTATTCGTACGACGTAAAGCTCGCTGTGGTTAAGGACCGTCTGGAAAACGGCTTGACGGTTCGCGAGGCCATGATCAAGCACAAGATTCCCAGCGAGTCTTCGGTCAAGGCTTGGTGCCGTCAGTACCGCGAGAGCGGTGAGTCCGCACTGGTCGATAAGCCGCGCGGTCGCAAGCCGCGCGTTAAAAAGGCGGAATAGCAAACGGGATGGTGCGCCCACAGGGGCGCATTTTTCTTGCCGCCTCTCTGCTCCAAAGCGGACGTGCCCTTACCCCGTACGCCTAAAACTCCCCAGTTGACCGAAAACCTGCCGTCGCTACTCCTCAATTGAGCTATAACGTTAAACAATTGCAGCGTTTTTGCATGGGGGAGTGATGGTATGACGCTACTGTATTTCCTTACCCTGTTTCCGCTGGTACCGGCGCTGGGCATGCTGTTCGCTCGCGGTGACCGCGCCCGCGATGCGGTGGGGCTCATAGGTTCCGGCATTATTATGGCGGTGACAGTTGTAGTCGCCGTCATGTTTTTTGGCACGGGTCCGCAGAGCTTTGAGGTTGCCCCCGGCACCTCGCATGTGCTCTCGATCGTCAGCTCCGTTATCGACGTCATCCTGTGCGCCGTCATCCTGTACAACGCGTACAAATATAGGAACGCGCTCACCACGGTGCTCGGCATAGTCCAGCTGGTGGGCTCGCTCGCCTTTGCAGCCATGACGTTGCCCGCGGCCGAAGCCGTCACGGTAACGCCGCTCTACCTGGACTACATGAGCGTGATCATGGTGCTCGCCGTCGGCATCGTCGGCAGCCTAATCTGCGTGTATGCCTTGGGTTATATGAAGGACTTCCAGGCCCATGACGAGCACGAGGCCGCGCTGCGCGGGCAGACCGCGCCCGACCGTCGCCCGCAGTTCCTGGCGCTCATGTTCCTGTTCCTCTCGGCCATGTTCGTTATCGTGACGAGCGACAACCTTGAGTGGCTGTTCTGCGGCTGGGAAATCACCACCGTGTGCTCGTTCCTTATGATTGGCTACACGCGCACGCCCGAGGCCATTAAAAACGCCTTTACCCAGATCATCCTCAACATGCTGGGCGGCATCGCGTTTTTGGCCGGACTCATGTACCTGCACGTGAACGGCATGCCGCTGACCATCTCGGGCATGATTGAGCTTTCCGGCGCCGGAACCGCGCAGTCCGCGCTGCTGGTCATGCCGGTCATCCTGTTGTCGCTCGCCGCGCTCACCAAGGCCGCACAGATGCCGTTCCACACTTGGCTGTTGGGTGCCATGGTTGCCCCCACGCCCACGAGCGCCCTGCTGCACTCGTCAACCATGGTCAAAGCCGGCGTGTTCCTGATGGTCAAGCTGAGCCCGCTCTATGCCATCTATCCCGTGACCGGCTTTATGGTCACGAGCGTGGGTGCCATCACGTTTTTGCTCGCTGCCCTTATGGCCATCTCGCAGAGCAATGCCAAGCGCGTGCTCGCGTACTCCACCATTTCCAACTTGGGCCTCATCAGTGCTTGCTTGGGTGTCGGCGCGCCCGAGGCCGTATGGGCGGCCATCTTCCTGATCCTGTTCCACACGGTGGCAAAGTCGCTGCTGTTCCTGTGCGTGGGCACGGCCGAGCATCATATCGGCAGCCGCAATATCGAGGACATGGACGGTATGTTCAGCCGCATGCCGCACCTGACGCGCCTGATGATGCTGGGCATCATGGGCATGTTTGTGGCGCCGTTTGGCATGCTCGTGTCCAAGTGGGGCGCCCTGGTGGCGTTCGCGCAGACCGGCAACGTGCTCATGATTATGGTGCTGGCCTTTGGCTCGGCCGCGACGTTCTTCTTCTGGGGCAAGTGGCTTGCCAAGCTTTCGGGCGTCGACCCCACGGCTCAAAACGTTGAGGTCAATGTCCATAAGACCGAATGGATGGCCCTCAACACCATCGCCGCGCTGCTGATTCTGTGCTGCGTGGCGTTTCCGGTTATCTCGAGCGGTCTGGTGTCGCCTTACTTGGCCATGGTGTTTGGCCGCGTGCCGTACGTTATTGGCAAGGACGCCATGTATCTGATGGTGGTTATCGTGGCGTTTATCGCTGTGGTGCTGCTGACTTCATTCCGCGTGAGCAACAAACCGCACGTAAACGTATATCTTTCGGGCGTGGGAACCGATAAATATCGCCATTTCCGCGGCTCGATGGGTCGCGAGGTAAAGGCCGAAAAGCGCAATTGGTACTCGGAGGACGCCCTTGGCGAGAAGCGTATTGGCCCCGCGGGCAGCGTCGTGTGCTGCAGCATTATCTTGTTTGCGCTGCTGTGTTGCGCGTGGATTG
>CAUASQ010000086.1 GCA_958431945.1 uncultured Collinsella sp.
GGTCGGGCACGCGGCCCTTCAGCGAACGCAGGCGCTCGCTCGTCTGGGCCAGGCGCACCTTGGCATCGGCGAGCTTACCGGCGGCCTCGGAATCGTCACGGCGAACGCGATCGAGCTCATCGTTGGCCTCGGCAATCTGGAGACCCAGGTCGCTTGCCTGTGCACGCGCCTCGTCACGCGAACGGGTGAGCTCGTCAACGCGCGGGCGCGCAGCGCGAACGGCCTCGGAGGCCTGCTCGCGGCGCTTGGAGATGCGCACGCGCTCGACCTCGGCATTGTTGACGCTTTGCTCCAAGCGGCCGATCTCGGAGAGCAGCGAGCGGCGCTCGCCCTCAAGACGGGCGATCTCACCGGCGGCATCGCCCTCGGCGGCACGTGCCTCCTCGACGGCGGCGTTGGCCTCAACGACTTGGTCCGAAGCATGCTCAAAGATGGCAGCCAGATCGGGTTCCAGGCCCTCGAGCTCACGGATGCGGCGCTTGCGCTCCAAGGCACCCGAAGCCTCGCCGGCATCGAGCCCCACGCGCACCAGACCACCACAGCTCACGCGGGCGCCATCGGGAGTCACGTAGGTCACACCGTCAACGACAGGGGCAGCCAACGCGGCAGCCAAGTCATCGACCACGTAATAGCCGCCGAGAAGGGCCTCGACAACCGGGCCATAACCGGAGCGCACGGACAGACGATCGACCAGACGCGTACCGGCAGCGCCACTGGCAGCAGCACCACCGCTCACGCCGCGCGCCACCAACAGCGCCTCGCCCGAAGCCTTCTTTTGGTCCAAAGCCGCACGACCGGCGCGCTCAAGCGTAGCGGCATCATCAAACAAAAGAGCATCGATATCGCCGGCAAGTAGTTGCTCAACCAGGCCCTCAAGCTCACGAGGGGCGTCGAGCACGTCGCCCAGACGGCCTGAGACATCATCGCCCAGTGCGCCCATCAGACGGCTCACCAGCGGCGAGCTGTCTGCCATGCGGGCATCAAGCTTCTTTTGGCTGGCAAGCTCCGAGCGCACCTCGGACAGCTTGTTGCGCGCCTCGCTCTCACGATTACGCAGGTCCTTGAGGGCAGCGCGTGCCGTCTCGGTGGCCTCACGCGCATCGTTCTGGGCCTGACGAGCCGCCTCAAGGGCACTCTCAAGCTCCTCAGCACGGTCGCGACGGCTCTCGAGCGAGGCCGTGACCTCCTCGAGCTGTTCATCGATCTGCTCCAGGCGCGAGGCGTACATGTTGTCCTCGACCTCGGCATTGCTCAGCGAGTCCTTCACCTTGGCGAGTTCGAGCGCCGCGTTATCGGCCGCACGCTGCACATCGCGTTGCTCACGCGTAAGCTGCGAAATCTGATTGTCGAGCGCCACGCGCCGCTCGTGGAGCTGAGCGGCGGCAGGACCAGCGGCGTCAACGTCCTCCTGGGCCTGCATGTGCGCGCCGGTCACTTCCTCAAGCTGTGCACGCGCGTCCTCGAGCTCCTCGACCACGCGACGACGCTGATGCTCGGAGCTCGAGATCTGGCCACGCATGTCGGACAGGCGCGACACCATGTTGTGGCCCTTTTCCTCGAGCAGGCGCATATCGGAGTTAATGCGGCCGACCACGTCTTGCATATGGCGGCGCTGCTCGCCCAGGTCGCCCACAAACAGGCCCTTTTCCTCGAGCATAACCTGGAGCTTCTCGAGCTCGCGCTCCTTTTCTCCCATGCGGTACTGCGCAAGCTCCAGCTCGGCGGCGCCTTCCTTGGAGCGGCTCTCCAAGTCGTTCCACTGCGACTGCAGCGAACGAAGCTCGTCGACGGCCAGCATCTGCGTAAGTTCGTTCGCGCGCGAGGACAGCTCTTTGTACTTGCGCGCGCGATCGACCTGACGCTCCAGCGGCCGCAGCTGACGGGCGATTTCCTTATTGATGTCGCGGGCACGCGTCAGGTGCTCGTCCATCGATTTAATCTTTTTGAGCGCACGCTCCTTGCGGCGTTTGTGCTTGGAGATGCCGGCGGCCTCCTCGATGAGGGCACGGCGCTCCTCGGGGCGGCTCTGCAAAATGGCGTCGAGCTTGCCCTGGCTGATGATGGAATGCGTATCCTTACCCAGGCCCGAATCGTGCAGGATGTCCTGAATGTCCATCAGGCGGCACGGACTCGAGTTGATGAGGTACTCGCTTTCGCCCGAGCGATACATACGACGGGTGATGGCGACCTCGTCAAAGTCGACGGGCAGCATATGGTCCGAGTTATCGAGCACCAGCGTGACCTCGGCGACACCCACCGGCTTGCGTGCCGACGAGCCCGAGAAGATGACGTCCTCCATGGCCTGGCCGCGCAGCTGCTTGGCGCTCTGCTCGCCCAGGACCCACAGAATCGAGTCAGAGATGTTCGATTTTCCCGAGCCGTTGGGACCGACGATGACGGTCAGGCCCGGCTCAAACGTCATATGGGCGCGGTCGGCAAACGACTTGAACCCTTTGAGCGTGAGGGACTTGAGATACACGGTTCCTCGCTTAAACAGGCTTCTTGTTGAGAATCACGCCGTTGGTGGTGTAGCCCATGCGGTCAAGTGCCTCGAGTGCAGCGGCTCCCTCGGCTTCCTTCTTTGAGGAGCCGGAGCCGCGACCCTGGCGAATACCATCGATCAACACCACGGCGGTAAAGGTGGGCGCATGCGCCGGGCCCTCGGAGCCAACGAGCTTATACGCCGGGGGTTCGTGACCGTCGGCTTGCACGCACTCCTGCAAGAACGATTTGGGGTTCGCGGGGTGCTCGGCACGCTCGGATGCCAAATGAGGCTTAAGCGTACGGTGGATAAACTCCGCTGCGGCATCCCAGCCGGCGTCCAGGTACAGCGCGCCCACGAGCGACTCGTAGACGTTCTCGAGCGCCGAATGCAGGCCGCGCGCACCGGTACCGGTCTCGGAGGCACCAAAGATGATGATGTCGTCGATGCCCAACTCGTGAGAAACCTCGGACAGCGTGGCGCCCGAGACAAGCGACACCTTCAGGCGCGTGAGCTTGCCCTCGTCAAACTCCGGATAGGACTCAAAGAGCGAACGGGCGACGACGGCGCCCAAAATGGAATCGCCCAAGAACTCAAGGCGCTCATAGCTGGCAGAAACCGGCTGGCCCTCGACTGCCGAGGGATGCGTAAGCGCCGCGCGCAGCAGCACCTTATTATTGAACTCGTGGCCCAGGATTTCCTGGGCACGCGTAAGTCGTTCAGACAAAGCCAAGACCTAGGCCTCCCTGGCGTTTTCGATCGCGTCGACGGCGTCGGCGACAGAGTTGAGCGAGAGCAGAGTCTCGTCATCGATCTCGAGGTTGAACTCGTCCTCGATAGCCGTAACCAGCTGCAGGCGCTCGAGCGAGTTGGCATCGAGATCGTCAAAGGTGGTCTCATCGCTAATTTCGGCAACATCGACGCCCAGAACGTCAGCAGCGACCTCGGCGATCTTGTCGAAGATTTCGGAGCGGTCCATAGCGCTTCCTCTCATAGTGCATGAATACCAAAAGAATGGTACCGCCCGGGCGGTACCAAGACACGGTTCTGATTCTACCCCACGAAGCAGGCCGCGAGGCACATAACAGCGCTCTAACTCGCTCTTACAAAACGATGCCGTCCATGGAGTTGGCGACGTTCTCGACCAGCCCCGCGCGCACGGCTTCGGCCGCCGCAAGCGTACCGTTTTTAACAGCCTCGACCGAGGTGGCGCCATGGCCGATCAGGACCACGCCACGCAGGCCCAAAAGAATCGCGCCGCCCTTGGCATCACCAGAGAGCTTGGCCTTAATCTCGCGCATCTGCTTTTTGATGAGCAGCGCGGCGATCTTGGTGCCGAGCGAGGCCATAAAGGCACCCTTGAGTTCCTGCAGCAAAAACTTGGCAGCGCCCTCGGTGGCCTTGAGCGCAATATTGCCCGACATGCCATCGGCAACGACGACATCGAAATTGCCCGAGGTGAGGTCGGTGCCTTCGCAGTTGCCCACAAAGCCGGGAACGGCGGCTTTCATGACCGGGAAGCAGGCCTTGGTAAAGTTGGAACCCTTCTCGTCCTCGGTGCCATTGGCAAGCAGGCCCACGCGGGGATGCTCGATGCCCAAGACGACGCGGGCATAGGCGCTACCCATCTGGGCAAAACGCACCATGTCATCGACCTCGACATCGGGGTTGGCGCCCATATCGCACAGCACCGTCAGACCGCCGGCGCGATTGGGCAGCGCATTGGTCAGACAGGGACGCACCGGCTGCTTCTTGCCTTCGGCCATATATCTAAACGGCGTCACATAGGCGGTGGCGGCAGCGGTCATGGCACCGGTCGAGCCGGCGGAGAAGAACGCGTCCGCGTTGCCCTTTTTGATGGCGCGGCAGGCAAGCACGATCGACGATTTACGCTTGGTCATCACGGCGCGAATGGGATCGTCATCCATGGCGATAACGTCGGGTGCCTCAAGAGCCTCAACACGTGCATGGGAAGCAGCAAAGGGATTGACGATTTCAGCGGGGCCAGCTGCCAAGACCTCGATATCGGGATCGGCGGCAAGCGCAGCCTCGATACCATCGAGAACAACCTGAGGTTTCTCGTCTCCGCCCACAACGTCTACACAAACGCGAACGTTACTCATATACATGCTCCTTATACAAAAATGGCCGACTCATTGAGCCGGCCATTGTGGTTCCATTTGGAACGGCATCGCATCCAGAGTATACCGTTACTCGGTAACGATAACCTCGCGGTCCTTGTAGAAACCGCAGCTGGGGCACACGTGGTGCGGAAGCTTGACAGCGCCGCAACGGGGGCACGTGGACTGAGCCGCAGCCGAGATCTTCATGTTGGCGGAACGACGGGTGTGAGTGCGGATACGACCCTGCTTTTGTTTAGGTACGGGCATAGTGACCTTCCTTATGAACTATCCAGTGTGGCGATTACGCGCAAGTAGCGATACTACCACAGTTTTACTCATCAAGCTTGAGATTCTTCAATGCTGCAAATGGATTTTCCGTGGCAGCGGCCCATTCTGCCTCTGCCTGGGCGGCGCAATCGCATTGCTCGACGTTGAGATTGCAACCGCATGTGGGGCACAGACCACGGCAATCGGGCTTGCAGAGCACCACAAACGGCGTGTCCATAACGACCGCGTCATTGATGGGCTCACCCAGATCGACGATGCAGTCCTCACCCAGAAGCTCGTAGCCGTCCTCGTAGGCCTCGGGATCCTCGGGCTCCTCAAAGAGGTAGAACTCCTCGATCTCGCCGGCGATATCAAACGAGGCGGGCTCCAGGCAACGGTCGCACTCGCCGGTGGCGTACGCGCGGACCATGCCCGTGAGCAAGACACCGGTACCTGCATTGGTAAAGACAACGTCGTAGTCGATGCCGTCCTGAAGCTGGTACTCCTTCTCGCCCACCGTGTAGGTGGCGACATCGACCTTACCGGTCAGCGGATACGAATCTCCGGGAAACTCGAGCTGCTCGGAAAGATCGACGGTAACGCTCGGGAACTCAGCCATTACCACTGACCATTCTGTTGGGCGGCACCCTCGTTGAGCTGCTGACGGCAACGGGTAACGGTGCCGGTCAGGCTCTTGAGGTTCTCCTCCAGGTGCGTAAAGACCTGCTCTGCGTAGTCCTCGGCAGCATAACGCGTCTCGCGCTCGTACTGCTGGGCACGATCGCGGATGTCGTCGGCCTGCTGCTGCGCAAGGCGGACGATCTCCTGCTCCCCGGCAATGGTGAGGGCCTGCTGCTGAGCGTCAGCGATGATGGAATCGGCCTGGGCGGCGGCGGAAGCCATAAGCTCCTCGCGCTCCTTAAGGATACGGCGGGACTTCTGCCACTCCTCGGGATAGCTCATGCGGATCTCGTCGAGGATGTTGAAGAACACGTCGGCGTCGATGACCTTGAACTGAGCGTTCTTGCCGAAAGGCGGCTTGGCTTCCTCGATCAGCCCTTCGAGCTCATCGACCAAGCTGACGATCCTATCGCCAGGAAAATTCTCGCCCGGCATCCGGTCTCCTTTCATAGGTAACATATCATCGTGCTAGTTTACCACATGCCACCAGGCAATAAGAAACGTCACGAAAAGCGATGTTTGAGCGCTTCGACCACGTTGGACGGGACAAACGTCGATACATCGCTGCCGAGCGAGGCGATCTGGCGAACGACCGAGCTCGAGATATAGCCGTACTGCGGCGCACTCATGACAAAAATGGACTCCAGCTCGCTATCCAGGCGATAGTTAAGGTCGGCCTGCTGCAGCTCATACTCAAAGTCGGTCATGGCGCGCAGGCCCTTGACCACGGCACCCGCCCCCTGCTCACGTGCGAAGTCGACCAGCAGGCCAGTGAAGGGCAGGACCTCGACGCCGTCGATATCGCCGAGCGCCTCGCGGGCCAGCGCCACGCGCTCATCGAGCATAAACGTGGTGCCTACACCGTTTTTACCTTGCGACTCGGCAACAGCGACGATCACGCTGGGAAAGATGCGGCGGGCGCGGCGGATCACATCGATATGGCCAAACGTGATGGGATCGAAGGTGCCCGGGACGATCACGCGGTTGATGGTGTCACTCATGAGCATCCTCCTGAAACGTCGTGGCATCGTTGTTGTCAGCATCGGTGCCGGCGCTATCGCCCTCGCCATCGTTATCGCCGACCCAACGAAGCAGGTCGACCGAGGTAATGCCGTAGCGCTTCTCACGTACAGTCTCAAAGCCTGCCGGATGCGCGCCCGCATCGGCGGCGGCATGCTCAAACAGGGCAAAAGCGCCAGGTGCAAGCAGACCCTGCTGAGCCAGGTTCTGCAGCAGTTCCTCGACCGGCTCGGCACCAAAAGCATAGGGCGGGTCGAGCAGGACCAGATCAAAGGGGCCGCCCGGAACGCGGCCGCGCGAGGCACTCGCCAGCATGTCGCCCGTGACCACGCGCCAACGCGCGCGGTCACGGCAGAGCGACTCGATATTCTTGGTAATGAGCCGCGCGGCGTTGCGATCGATCTCAAACGTCGTGAGCGAGCGGGCCCCACGAGAGAGCATCTCGATACCTAGGGCACCGGAGCCGCCAAAGGCGTCCAGCACACGAACCTCGTCCAGATCGAAGTCGAATGCCGACATGACCATAGATGCGCACGCCTCGC
>CAUASQ010000087.1 GCA_958431945.1 uncultured Collinsella sp.
TCCTGGGCCTCATCGTTGCCGTCAACTGCCTCAAGGAGTTCTTCGGCAAGGAGGCCGGCTCCATGCCCGACGAGGAGCCCGAGTGGTCCGAGATGGGCAAGGCCGAGTATGGTCGCGCTGCTGCCGCCGAGGCTCCTGCCGACGCTGAGGCCGCCAAGGCTTAGCCGATCGGACGGATTGGATCTTCCATCTCTATGACTCGGAAAGGCCGGGTCCGCAGAACGCGGGCCCGGCCTTTTTTGTAAAGACGGGTGATGTCGGGGTGTTCTCGCAGATGTTTTGCGTGGATGGCGGCGCGCGTTGTACCATATGGACGTATATGTGTGCATATGAAAGGGGCCCCGTGGCCAAGACGGTATATTCCGATAACCAACAAAATGTCGATGCTCTGGCTGAGCGTCTGAGCGGACAAACGTCGCTTTCTGCCGAGCGGGCAAAGCTGGTTGCCTACGACCTGCTCTGCCGCAAGGCACTCAAGATCAAGTCGAGCGCGCTGGCGCAAATCTTCCGCTCCGTGGATAAGGAGTGCGATACCAAGGCGATGCGCGATGAGCTTATCGCGGCAAAAATCGTTACCAAGATCGAGGGCAGCGGCATTAACGGCCGCCCGGCGTTCTATACCATCAATGCCGAGATTCATGATGCCCAGGAGCAGCCTGTCGAGGATTCCGTTGAGGTTCCTGCTGCGGAAGAAGTTGCCCCGCGTGAGCATATCGATACTGACGAGCTGCTCGATGAGCATGTCGTGCGTGCCTTTACCGCCAAGGCGGGCCGAGGCGGCTTTGGCGGAGGCGGAAAGCGTGATGCTCAGCGCCGCGCCCAACAGGAACGCTTCCGTCGTGCTGTGGCTCAAAAGGATGGGGCCGTTACCGTTACCGAGGTTGTTGAGAACGAGCCTGTCGCCGAGCCGCAGGAGCCTGTGAAAGAGCAAAAGTCCGCTGAGCCTCAGGAGCCCAAGCGTCGTCGCGGTGCGCATTTTAAGGCCGAGCAGCAGGATGTTGTGCGCGATGCCGAAGAGGCTGCCGAGGTTGCGGACGATTCCGAGAAGCCGGCCAAGAAGGCCTCAGACTCGTGCCGTCCCGGTCGCGGCTTTGCAGGTCGCGCGTACCCCGTAAAGCGTCAGGAAAAGGTTAATCAGGTTCCGGAGGCGCGGGCCGAGAAGGCCGTGAAGCCTGCCGAGTCGGAAGTTCGTGAACAGAAGCCTGTTGATGAGCAGACTGCGTCCGATACGGAGACTCAGGGCCAGCAACCTGCGGTTGAACAGACGGGGGAGGGTGCTTCGAGCAAGCCTCGCCGTCGTCGTCATCGTGGCGGTCGCAGCTCTAACGCTCAGGATGCCGCCGAGAATGTGGCGCCGCGCGACGAAGATGCGAAGGTGGATGCTCCGATGGGGCAGCCCAAGCGTCAGCCGGCGAAGGGGGGCAAGCCCGAGCGTTCGCAGAAGCAGGCGTCTACTTCGAAACGTGAGCGCAATGTCCAAGGCGATTCTAAGCGCAAGTCTCAGAAGAAGCCCGAGTCTGCCGCAGCAGATACGGCTGCCCAGCAGGCTGAGTCGACTACCCATGGCGAGGTTTCGGCGTTTGCCCTGGCCCGCGTTCTGGGCAGGCAGCTGCTCAAGGTCGTCCCCACGCCCACGGCGCTCTCCAAAATTAAGGAACAGCAGACCCAGATCGTTAAGGTCGAGGGCAAGGACGGCAAGAAAGCTCCACAGCGCGCTCAGCACAACGAGATGTCCAATCGCAAGATTGCCGAGGAAATCGCAATCATCCAGGCTTGGGTCGAGCAAAACCGCGGTGCCGATACTCCGGTTGCCTCGCGCCGCCAGCGCGCCTACCAGATTTTCAATGACGAAAAGGCTTTTGACGGCAAGCATGGCGAGCGCCTGATCAGGCGTATGACCGAAAAGGGCATCAGCATGCAGGCGATCAAGGTCGCCCCCAACCGTCCGGTGCACTTTACGGGCTTCTTTACGCTGGGCGCCGACAAGCCGTTCATTATGGTCGAGAACCTGGATACCTATGACGAGATCGTCAAGCTCCTGCGCGGACGTAAACATGCCAAGCTCTTTGGTACCAAGGTGGGCGGCGTAATCTTTGGCGGCGGCTGCAAGGCGAGCGTCTCGCACGCACTGGATGATTACCTGGCCGAAATCGGCTATCGCTTTACCTATATCTACTACGTGGGCGACATCGATCGTGAGGGTGCGCGCATCGTCGAGCAGGCTCGTAACGCCAACGTCGTTGAGATTCGCCTGCATGCCGGTATGTATCGAGCCATGCTCGCCGAGCACAAGCGTCGCGTGAAGGCCGGCGGCGCGTGCGAGCCCGCGGCTGCCAACCAGGGCGTGCCGCAGAACCTGGCGGCGACGATCAAGGACCTGCCCATGGTTACGCGCGTGCAGTTCCGCAACGTGCTGCGTGAGGGCGGACGAATTCCGCAGGAGATTCTGATGACCGCCGACTATCGGGATGGCGACTCGGGAAGCTTCGACCGCATGCTGAACAACTAGGGACGCGTGGCCCCGGCGGGCCGGGCATTAAGTTTGCTGCTCTACAGTCCTGCGCAAGACGAAGGCCACATTAAGTGGCCTTCTTTGCGTGCGGAACTCGCGACAAACTTAATGCCCGGCCCGCCGGGGCCACGCGGCACTTGGTTGTCGCAAGCGGCTCGCTTTTCGGAACTGGGCTGATATTTTCTAGATGTAAGGCGCCCTTGGTCCTAATGGGCCTGGGGCGCCTTCGCGTTTCCTCGGCTCCGCACCCTTGTGGGTTCGAATCCCTCCGCTTGTCCACAAGAAAGCGCCCTGGGCCGTTATGGGCTCAGGGCGCTCAGTTTTAATGGCTGGGACGGAGGGATTCGAACCCCCAACAGCCGGCACCAAAAACCGGAGTTCTACCGTTGAACTACGTCCCAATGTGTGGTGTTGCCCAAAAGCAACTCGTTTAGTTTACCTAATCTGCGAGGGCATCGCAAACGCCATCGAGCAGGCGTACGGCGAGTGTCTGCGCGTCGCTGGCCGTGAAGGTGCCGTTGTAGCGCGTCATGCCCGTGAGCTCAATGCGAATGCGTGCCGGCTTCTGCTGCGCGGCGACATTGGCGGTGCGGATGCGCTGGGCCAGGTTGTGGCACTCGGCGAGGGCAATCGTGGCGCGCGGAGCGGCGTCGGCGGGCAGCTCGTCGCTTGCGATCTCGAGCACCAGGTCAACGTCGGTCGGAACCTCGGAATCGCAAAGCATCATACCGCTGTTGTCGGTCGTCGCCGTGGCGATGTTCCACATGCGCGATGCTACGCTGCGCGCGATAGGGTCCTCGCCGATGACGGCAATCTGGAAACGCTCGAGTACGTTGGCCGCGCGGGCAAAGCCGATGCGCGATTCGGCCTCGGTCACCGAAGGTTTACCCTCCCATACGTGGTGCAGGCGGTTGATGTAGGCGTAGGTATCCTGGAAAGCCATACCGTCGGCAAACAGACCGACGTTTTCCTGGAACTGCTGAAGGGCCGCCTCGGTGTGAGGGCCAAAGTAGCCATCGTCCTCACCGCAGGCAAAGCCCAAAACGTTGAGCGCGCGCTGCAGGGCCTGCACGTCGGCGCCATGGAAATTGGGCATACGCAGGTAGAGGGTGCGGTCGCCCAGTTTATACGAGGCGTCGACCAGAGCGCTCCAGCAGGGGATATCGACGGCACAGCCAGCGGCAAGGCCGCTATCGAGCCTAAAGGTGCCAACAGCCTGTTCGGTGGTGGTGCCAAAGCGCTTGTCGGCAACCTCGGTGTCATCGATTGTATAGCCGAGCTGCAGAAGGCGGGACTGGACGTCCTCGACGGCTGCTCCCTGCATGCCCGTTGTAATAGGTTCCATGAACGAACCCCTTTCGGCGTACCATTCGTACTATTTGAGCGTCTGTCGGATAGACAACGCAAAGGGATGCATAAACATGCACTCAACAGTGTAGCAAGTTGTGCCTAAATACGCTGCTGACAGGTTTTATAACCCCCGTTAGTTAAGGCGCTCCACAAAGAAATCTGCCATGGAGAGGAACAGCTCGCGTGCGTGCGGATCAAGCTCAACGTTCTCGATGGCCGCTTTGGCCTTAGCGGTCAGGTCGAGCGCGTAAGTGTGGGCGTAATCGATGGAGCCGGTCTCCTGGAAGATCTCCACGGCGCGTGCGAGCTGCGCGGGATCATCGGTGCCTGAGGAAAGAATCGCCTCGACCTCGTCGTGGTGGCGCTCATCAGAGAGGGCGTGTACGGCGACAAGCGTGCGCTTGCCCTCGGTGATGTCGGTGCGGAAGTCCTTGTTGGCGGCTTCCTTAGTGCCGACAAGGTTGAGCAGGTCGTCCTGAATCTGAAAGGCGAGGCCTGTGTGTAGGCCAAAGGCGCGCAGCGCTTCGATTTGCTCATCGCTGCCGCCGCCGATAATGGCTCCGGTGGCAAGCGGCGTGGCTCCGCTGTAAAACGCGGTCTTGTGCGTCGCCATGTCCAGGTAGTCATCAACCGAGATATCAAAGCGCCCGTCACGGACCCAACCCAGGTCGAGCGCTTGGCCCTCGATGGTGCGGACGATCATCTCGGTAAGCTCGTGGAGCACGCGCAGCTTCACGTCGGACTCCAGCGTAGGGTCGTCGAGAACCGTCTTGGTGACCATGGTGAGCGCCAGGTCGCCACAATTGATGGCAAGGCCCGTGCCCTCGGTAAGGTGCATGCAGGGCTTGCCTCGACGAAGCTGTCCGTTGTCGGCGATGTCGTCGTGGATCAGCGCGCCCGACTGGAAATGCTCGATGGCTGCCGCGGCGCTGCGGGCGCTCTCAAAGCTACCGCCCACTGCGGTTGCGGCGAGCATGCAGATAAGCGGGCGGTGGCGCTTGCCGGCGTTGGCCGTAAAAGCCGAGAGCGGCGCATACAGGTAGCGCTCGATATCGGCAGAGGTCGCCTGTCCGTCAAAGAACGTGGCCAGATAGTCGTTAATCTGGTCAAAGTGCTGGGCTAAAAAGCTGGTAAACGGACTGGACACGGGTTCTCGCATTCTTTCTTAGGTTGCATCGTTGCGGTGTGCAGATACCATATTGCCACATTGGAGTTGCCGGCGCGTCTGTTTTGGCGATTTGGGGAAACGGGACGTGTGCGCGTGCCGGCTGCTTATATAAGCCTAAAGTGCTCGAGCGCCTTGACGACGCCATCTTTGTCGACCGAGTCGGTGATGTAGTCGGCGCGCTTTTTGAGATAGTCCGGCGCATTACCCATGGCGATACCGACATCGACGGCGTTCATCAGCGAGACGTCATTGCTGGCGTCGCCGATGCCGTATACGGTTCCGTGGTGGGGATCGAGGGCGTCGAGTACAGACTGGATGCCCCCACGCTTCGTGCATTCGCGGGGCGAGATTTCGGTTACCTCGAGTTCGAGCTCGTTAAAGCACAGCAGCGGCTCAAGTGCCTTATCTTGAGCGATGTGGTTGGCGAGCGATGTAGACATCAAGATCTTGTAGGCGCTGTAATGTTGCAGCTGCGTGACTGCGTCGCCCAGGGTGCGCGCGTATCCGGGGGCATCGGGGGCATCGGCACTCATGCGCACGACGCCGTTGAGGCCCTCAAAGCGGATGACCTCGCCCGACTGCTCAAGATAGGGGGCAAGGCGCTGCAGCATGCCGGGCGTCATCGCTAAATCGCGAATCACGTGTCCCTCAAGTTCGACATAGCCACCCGCGAGGCAGACGATGCCGGCCCAGGGCAGCTCAAGAAGTTTGGGGTGGATGCAGCTGAGGGTGCGCCCTGTGCAGATAAAGGCCATGTTGCCATTTGCAACGAAATCGCGGATGGCCTGCGAGACCGCCTCGTTGGGATAGGGGGACAGGTCTCGCTTGCTCTCGGGAAGCTCTTGTGCCACTCGAGGGTCTTGCCACGCGAGTGTGCCGTCAATGTCGAAGAAGCAGATATCGCCGTGCTTGTGGGTTGGGCTGGCGACAGGGGAGGCCGAGGCGGTGGGCACAAATCCCGGCTCGAGGCCCATGATCTGGTCAAAATGCTCTTTAACGCGGGGAACGGAGATGCCGATGATCACCTGGGCGGTCTTGCCCGTAATGATGAGGCCCTTGGCGCCCGCCGCGACAAACGCCGCGTTATCTGCAACGATGGAAGGGTCTGCGACCTCGACGCGCAGGCGCGTGGCACAGTTGGTTGCGCCCACAATATTGCCAACGCCACCTAAAAGCTGAATTACCCGCTCAGCGAGGACGTGATCTTGATCGGATCGACTATTGACCTCGTCATTGGGAGATTGCTCTTTGGCAAAGCCGCTTCCCGTTAAACGATCGATTGCCGCGCGATTGGCAACATGATCCTCGCGGCCCGGCGTCTTAAGGTCATAGACCAAGATGAGTGCTCGAAAACTAACAAAAAAGATGAGGCTAAAGGCAAGGCCGATACCGAGCGCCAAAAGATAGGCACCGGCATGCGTGCGCATGAGCGGAATAAAGTTGAAGGCTGCCATCTCCATCAGGCCGCCCGAGAAGATGCCGACGATGCCAAAGAGATTCATGGTTGTGGCAAGGCAAGACGATAAGACGGCGTAGAGCAAAAAGAGCCCGGGGTGGGTGAACATAAAGAGAAATTCGAGTGGCTCGGTAACGCCGCAAACCACCGAGGCGATGATGGCGGGAACAAGGATGACCCTGAGGCCGGCGCGGCGCTCGGGTTTTGCGGTGGAGTAGAACGCAGCTGCGATGGCAGGAAGGCCAAAGAGCTTGACCCAGCCGGTGGCGGTAAAACCGGCCCACGGCGCAAGCTCATTAAGGGGGCGCGTGCTATGGGAGAGGATGGGGAGCAAGCTGCTCCACGTGGCGTAGATGCCGTCGTTAATGACCAGGTTGTCGTAGTAGATTGGCATGTAGAGCAGGTGGTGCAGCCCCATGGGCTCGAGCGCTCGCTCCAAAAGCACAAAGATGCCCACGCCAAAGGGGCCGACGCTCGTAAGTGCATGGCGCAGCGTTTCGGTCATTGCGTATACGGAGGGCACGATGGCGGCCGAGATAGCGGCAAGGGCAAACACGGCAAAAAAGCTGATGAGGTAGACCAGCGAGGAGCCCGAGA
>CAUASQ010000088.1 GCA_958431945.1 uncultured Collinsella sp.
CAGCCCGTGGGAGGCCAGGGCGCCGCTGACCGGTGGACGGCACCGAGCCGTACGCTTGAACTGAGAAGGGGGAGGCCTCGCGGCCTCCCCCTTTTTTGCGTTTGCGGGCTTTTGTCTCACATAGTAGCTGTGTTTTATAACCCTCGTTTGTCGCATCTTCTGTGAACGGGCTACAATAACTTAGTCTGTGCAATATGGAGGTGAACATGGCTGAAGCTGGTATCGGCGTTGATATCGTCGAGATTTCCCGCATGAAATCAATTCTTGAAAAGACGCCGTCGTTTGCTCGGCGTGTGTTTACCGAAGAAGAGCGTGCGTATTGCGATGCATCATCGCGTCCCGCTGCTCACTATGCGAGCCGCTTTGCTTCGCGCGAGGCGGTACTTAAAGCTCTCGGCACGGGTTTTAGTCAAGGCGTGGGTCGCAAGGATGTTTCGGTTACGCGTGATAAACTCGGCAAACCGAAGGCGCTGCTTTCGGGCCGTGCTCTCGAGATCGCTCAAGAACTGGGTGTTGTTGAAGTCGCTCTTTCCATTACGCTTACAGGAGACTTGGCCGTTGCGAATGCCATCGCGATTACCGAAGATGCTCGGCCTAAGCCAAAAGAGGAAAAGGTGAGCACCAAGAAACGCGTAGCGCAGACATTTAAAGAGGCTCGCTCTGTTTTAGATGAGCTTGAGCAGCTGCAGAATTCAGCATTGACGGAGCACCTGGGCGATGCTTCGCAAGATACGCTAGGAGCATAGATGAAACCGGTTTTGAGTACCGAAGAAGTCGTTCGTCTCGAGGATATCATCGAACGCGAAGGGACTTCGAAGGCTGAGCTTATGGAGCTAGCGGGTGAGTTTGCCGCCAACGAGGTCTTGAAGCTCAATCCCGATCGGGTTCTCGTTCTGGTCGGTTTTGGTAATAATGGCGGCGACGGTTGGGTTGCCGCCGATATCCTGAGCCATAAGGGTGTGGACGTGGATATCGTTTCTCCGGTTGAGCCGGATGAGATTCCTGCTGCTCTGGCACGTCATGTTGCTCGTCGTACTGCCGGCCGCGATGTGCACGTTTGCGTCGGCCCCTCGCGTGACGAACTCGAGGTTTTGATCGATAAGGCCGATGTTGTTGTCGATGCCATTTTTGGTACCGGTTTCCACGGAAATCTGCGTGCGCCGTTCTCCATCTGGATTCCTACGGTCAATGAATGCGCCGATTGTGTCGTATCCATTGATGTCCCCTCGGGCCTGAATGCCGAGACGGGCGTTGTTGATGACGACTGCATTCGTGCCGAGCATACGGTGACGATGATTGCGCCCAAGATTGGTCTGTATAGCGCTGATGGTCCTGAGTATGCTGGCGATTTGATCTGCGGCAATCTTTACGACCGTCTTGACGAGGTCATCGATGATGTCGACCACGCCGCCGAGATTGTCGAGCCCGGTGACTTAGTTGATTACTTTGCCCCACTACCTACGAATATCGATAAGTATTCCCGTGGCTCTGTGCTTATTGTCGCCGGATCTGCGCAATATCCTGGTGCTGCCATTATGGCGGCCAAGTCTGCAGCTCGCGCGGGTGCTGGTTACGTGGCAGTCGCGGCTCCTGACGCCTGCGCCAATCTTATTCGCATGGCACTTCCTTCGATTCCCGTCTTTGCTATTCCGTCTGATTCCCGCGGCTCCTTTGGTGCCGCTGCGCGCATGACTGTGTGCGAGATTGCAAAGAAGTACAGCTGTGTACTGTGCGGTCCCGGTATGACGACATCTGCCGGCGCTATGCAGGTGGTTTCGGGCTTGCTCGAGCTTGATGTGCCGCTTATCTTGGACGCCGATGCACTCAACTGCCTTGCTAAGATTGCCATTGACGGTATTGATAGTAATCCCGAGATGTATCGTCGCGAGCAGCCGTTGGTTATGACGCCGCACTATCGTGAACTTTCGCGTCTGGTTGCCGGTGACGAGGTGAACGACCTTGGTACTGCGATTGCAGCCGCGCAGAAGGTTGTCTGGGCTGCAGGCTCTGACAATCTGGTGGTCATTGCCAAGGGGCCGACGACGGCTATCTGTGGCGTTGAGCGTGTGCTGCTGCCGCTCTCGGGTCCGGCTTCTCTGGCAACTGCCGGTTCGGGTGATGTTCTCGCGGGTATTTTGGCCGGCACGCTTGCCACCATGCGCGACGAGATGGATCGTTGGGAGTTGCTGTATTCGTACGCCGTCGCACTTCACAGCTACGCCGGTTTTGCCGCGGCGACGGAGTATGGTGAGAAGAGCGTCATCGCGACCGATCTTATCGACTTGATCGGTCCGGCCATGGAACTGGCGGCAAAGGATGCGCTCGAAGATCTGGGAATCATGGACGAAGGGTCGGATGACTAATCATGAATAAAGCCGATTTGACGCGCTGGTCCTGGGTCGAGATCGACCGCGGGGCGCTCCGTCGCAACACGAGGGCCTATAAGAACTTGCTGAATCCACGTCAGCGCCTGTGCTGCGTGGTCAAGGCCGATGCTTATGGTCATGGAGCTGTTGAGTGCGCCAAGATCATGTATTCGGCCGGTGCCGACATGTTTGCCGTGGCGACGGTTAACGAGGGCGTTGAGCTCCGACAGGGCGGGATTACGAAACCCATCCTCATCCTAAGCGAGCCGCCTATCGAGGCCATTCCGACGTTGCTCGAGTTTGATATCATGCCTTCGGTCTATACGTCTGACTTTGCTCTTGCGTATGGCGAATGTGCCGTCGCGGCGGGCAAAGTGGGCAAGTATCATCTCGCCATCGAGACGGGCATGAATCGTATCGGCGTTCACTACACGCAGGTGCTCGACTTTGTCCGCGGTATAAATTTCCATCGCGGTATTCAGTGCAACGGCGTATTTACGCACTTCGCCACGGCCGATGAACCTTCGGGCTGGGACTACAAGCTGCAGTGTCAGCGCTTTACCGAGGCCGTTCAGGCCATTAAGGATGCGGGTTTTGAGTGCGGTATCGTGCACTGCGCCAACACGCCGTCCTCGATGCTCGACCCCTCGATGCATTTTGATATGATCCGCGCCGGCGTTGGCTTGTATGGCATGCAGCCGTGCGAGCTGAGTGGCCGCGTGATGCAGCTTGATCCCGTTATGAGCGTCCATGCGCGCGTGACGCGCGTGGCACACCCTGCGATGGGTGAGGGCGTGGGCTACGGCTTTACCTACCGCGTACCGCGTACGCGCGTTCAGATCTGCACGCTGCCGATTGGTTATGCCGACGGCCTATCGCGTACGCTTTCCAATCATATGGATGTGCTGTATCGCGGCGAGCGCGTGCATCAGGTTGGCAATATCTGCATGGATCAGTTTATGGTCGCCATTCAGTCCAACCCGGCACACGAGATTCCCGAGGCCGAATATGGTGACGAGATGATCATTGTCGGCCGCGATGGCGATGCCGAGATCACTATGGACGAGATGGCCCGACTGCGCGGAACGATTAACTACGAGGTCGCCTGCGGCTTTGGCATGCGCCTCGACAAGGTCTACGTGTAGGAGTCGCCATGGGCGTCATGCACATCCCCGGCCATACCCATCAGGCACCACGTGAGGTCGCACTCGAGGAAATTGAGGCCGTTCTGGGTGATTGTCACCTCTGCCAGCTCTACCAGTCGCGTCACAATATCGTGTTTGGCGTGGGAAACCCCCGCGCTCGCGTGATGTTTATTGGTGAGGCGCCGGGCCGCAATGAGGATTTGCAGGGCGAGCCCTTTGTGGGGGCGGCAGGCGAGGACCTTAACGGCATTTTGTCGCTGGCGGGGCTCAAACGCGAAGACGTCTACATTGCCAACGTGCTTAAGTGCCGCCCGCCGGGAAACCGCAATCCGCGTCCCGAGGAAGTGCTGGCTTGCTCGCCGTTTTTGCGTGAGCAGATTCGAAGCATCTGGCCTGATATTATCGTGACGCTCGGCAACCCCGCGACGCACTTTGTGCTTAAGACCGAGATTGGCATTACTAAGCTGCGCGGCAGGTTCCACCAGATGGGGCATTTTGTAGTAATGCCCACGTTCCATCCGGCAGCAGCGCTACGCAATCCGGCGTGGCAGGAACTGCTGGAGGAAGACTTTAAGATGCTGGGCGACTATCTGGAGCGACATCCCGCACCAGAGGACGCCTCGGAATAATAAGGAGCATATATGTCCCTGGAGCGCCTGGGGGTAGGTACTTACAAAACGACTTGCGCTGCCGATACGGAGTACTTTGGCGAGCTAATTGCACCGTGCCTTGAGGACGGCGATGTGCTCATCCTGACCGGTGGCCTGGGGGTGGGCAAAACTCACTTTACCAAGGGCGTCTCGCGCGGGCTGGGCGATGGGCATATGGTTACGAGCCCTACGTTTGCGCTCATGGCCGTTCACGATCAAGGCCGTATTCCGCTGTTTCACTTTGATCTATACCGCCTGGAGCATGCCTACGAGCTCGAGGATACGGGCATTTTCGATGTGCTGGGCTATGAGGGTGCTTGCCTGCTGGAATGGGGCGAACAATTCCAAGACGAGCTGACGGATGAGTATCTTTCGGTGACGCTCAAGCGTGATGAGGGCGACAGTGATGTGCGAACGATAACGCTCGAGGCGCACGGTGACCGCGCAATGGAGCTTTCCCATTTGATTGATAAGGCTGTACAAGATGAGCTTGCATAACGACAACGCGCTGGTGGTGGCGCTCGATACTTCGACCGACATGCTTGCCTGCGCGGCAAGCTGGATTGATGGGCAGACGGGCGAGACGAAGCTCGTGAGTGGCGACCACATGTGTCGCCGTCACGCCAACGTTGAGCTCGTGAATACCGTTGATGGCGTGCTGGCTCAAGCCGGTCTGGATCGCAGCGATGTTGGTTGCTATGTGGTCGGCCGCGGCCCGGGGTCCTTTACGGGTGTGCGCATCGGCATCTCCACTGCCAAGGGCCTCGCGCGTGGTGCCAATGTTCCGCTGCTGGGCGTGTCGACGCTCGACGCTTGCGCTTGGACGGCGTGGAAGGCTGGCGTGCGCGGCAAGCTTGGTATCTTGGCCGATGCTATGCGCGGTGAGGTATATCCGGCGCTGTATATGCTGGTTGATGAGGGTCCCGAGCGTCAATTTGAGCGCGAACACGTGGTCAAGGCCGCCGTGGCGCTCGATGAGTGGCGCCAAGCAGCGGACTGGGACCAGGTTCAGCTGACCGGTGACGGTCTCGTGCGCTATGGCAAGCTGCTGGGTGAGGACGAGACCGCCCGCTGCGTGGAGCGCGACCTGTGGTGGCCTTCGGGCGAGGGCTTGCTGCTCGCGCACGCTGCGGGTGACGGCGATCCGGCCCGCGTCTTGCCGATTTACACGCGCCTTTCGGATGCCGAGGAAAACGAGCGCAAGCGTCTTGGTCTTGCCGAGAGTGCGCAGAGCGAAATTACGGGTGTTGCCGATGAGCTCGCCGGTCGTCATCTGCAGTTCCGTCCCATGGGCGCGGCGGATGCCGAGGGCACGAGCGCGCTGGAGGCTGCCTGCTTTGAAGGTGTCGGACACGAGGCGTGGACGCCGGGCATGTTCCTGTCCGAACTGGGCGAGGACGTTGCTGCGCCGCGTAGTTGGTGGGTGGCACACGACGACGGCAAGCTGCTGGGCCTTGCCGGCGGTATGGTCGTGGACGGTGATGTGCAGATTCTGGATGTCGCCGTCGACCCGGCACATCGCCGCGAGGGCATTGCCCGCAAGCTGCTGTCGCACGTGAGCTATGATGCCCAGATGCTCGGCTGCACCACGGCTTCGCTCGAGGTCGAGGACGGTAACGAGGGGGCGATCGCGCTTTATAACGCTCTGGGCTTTACCGAGGCTGGCCGTCGCCGCGGCTACTACGGTGTCGGCAAGGATGCCATCGTCATGACGGCGCCGCTGCCCCTGGTGCTTCCGGTCGACAATGCTTCGCCCGAGCCGACGGCGGCAGAGCAGCGCGTATGGCCGCTGCCTGCGCCTGGGCGCTCCGAGGGGGAGCGTGCCGAAATTGAGCGCCGCCGCCTAGTGCTCGCTATCGAGAGTTCCTGCGACGAGACGGCCGTGGCGATTATCGATGCGGATGGCAATATGCTGGCCAACCAGGTGTCGACACAGATTGATTTTCACGCCCGCTTTGGCGGCGTGGTGCCCGAGATCGCCTCGCGCAAGCACGTTGAGGTGATTGTGAGTGTCGTAGATGCGGCGCTCGAGGATGCCGCGGCATCGCTTGGCCTTGAGGGTGGGGCGATTGCGCCAAGTGAGCTTGCCGCCGTGGGCGTGACGCAAGGTCCGGGCCTGGTGGGTGCCCTGGTGGCGGGTGTCGCCTTTGCCAAGGGCTTTGCGTATGCTGCCGGTAAGCCGCTCGTATGCGTTAACCATCTGGAGGGGCACCTGTTTGCCAACTTGCTGGCGCAGCCCGACCTCAAGCCGCCGTTCATCTTCACGCTTGTCTCGGGCGGGCACACCATGCTCGTGCACGTGAAGGCATGGGGCGACTACGAGGTACTTGGTGAGACACTCGACGATGCTGTGGGCGAGGCCTTCGACAAGGTAGCCAAGGCGTTGGGCCTGGGCTATCCCGGTGGCCCCATCATCTCCAAGCTGGCCGAGACGGGCAATTCCCGCGCGATCGATTTCCCCCGTGCGCTTAACAGCAGGGGAGATTATCGTTTCTCGCTTTCGGGTCTTAAAACGGCTGTGACGCTCTACATTGAACAGGAGACCAAGGCCGGGCGCACGATTCACCTGCCCGATCTGGCAGCTTCGTTTGAGGCAGCTGTCTTTGACGTGCAGTACAAGAAGGCCAAAAACGCACTGCACGCTACCGGATGCAAGGAATACTGCATCGGTGGCGGCGTCTCGGCCAACCCGCATCTGCGCGAGATGATGATCAAGAAGCTTGGGCGTCAGGGGATTCGCGTAACGGTGCCGCCCTTGTCTGCTTGTACCGATAACGCAGCCATGATCGCGGAGGTCGCCCGCCGTAAATTCGACCGAGGTGAAATCTCGCCGTTCGATGTCGACGCCGATCCGAACATGACGCTGTAGCTGGTACGGCGCGGTCCCCGGACGGAGGGGCCGGATATAAGGTTT
>CAUASQ010000089.1 GCA_958431945.1 uncultured Collinsella sp.
CGACGATCATCTGCGCGGCCTCCACGGCGTGCTTGGCCTTGCTCTTATAAAAGCCGAGTGACTTGATGGTGTCTGCCACGTCAGCCACACTCGCCCCGGCCATGGCCTCGGGCGTGGGCCACTGGGCAAACAGCTTCGGCGTCACCTTGTTGACCTGCGCGTCGGTCGTTTGCGCCGAGAGCAACACCGCGATCAGCAGGCGGAAGGGATTCTCGTGGTCCAAAAAGCACTCGACCGGGCCATAGCGACGGTTGAGGCGCTCACACACCTCAACGGCGCGCTCGCGTTTGGCGGCATTGGTCTCGCGTGGCATAACGACTCCTCGGCTCAACGGCACAATAAACTTATGGGCACAATTGTCCCACGTCCGAGACGCTTACGCCTCCAAGAATGCGCCGGTCTGACGGCTCCACAGGCTCGCGTACTCGCCACCCGCCTCGACGAGCTGCGTATGCGTGCCGTCCTCGACAATCTCGCCATCGGCCAGCACCACAATGCGGTCAAGCGCCGCCACGGTGGACAGGCGGTGCGCCACCACAATGGAGGTGCGGCCGCGCATCAGATTCTCGAGCGCCTCCTGCACCAACGCCTCGGACTCGCTGTCCAAGGCAGACGTCGCCTCGTCGAGCACCAGAATCGGCGCGTCGGTTAGGATGGCGCGGGCGATAGCCACGCGCTGACGCTGACCGCCAGAGAGCTTGACGCCGCGCTCGCCCACCATAGTGTCAAAGCCACGGGGCAAGCGGTCGATAAACTCGGTCGCATTAGCCAAGCGAGCCGCCTCGCGAATCTGCTCATCAGTGGCGTTGGGACGACCGTAGGCAATGTTTTCGCGAATGGAGCGGTGGAACAGCAGCGCCTCCTGCGGCACGTAGGCAACCTGACGGCGCAGGCTCTGCTGCGTGCAGCGCGAGACGTCCTGGCCGTCCACGAGCACGCGGCCGCCCTGTACATCGTCCAGGCGCAACAACAACTTGGTGAGCGTCGTCTTGCCCGAGCCCGATTTGCCCACCAGGCCCACGCGCTGGCCCGCCGCCACATGAAGCGTCAGGTCATCGAACACGCTCTCGCCCGCCGCAGCGTCACGGTACGCAAAGCTCAGCTGCTCAAAATCAATCGCGCCCTCGGTCACTTTGAGCTCGGGGGCGTCCGGGTCATCTGCCACCAAACGTGGCTCGTCCAGCACGCGCGTCATCTCGGCCGCATCGCCGAGCGCGCGGTTGATGCGCTGCATCATGGAGCTTACGTAGTTCAGGCGCATGGTGAGGTTATAGGTGTAGGTAAAGATCATGACGAGCGAGCCGGCCGAGATGCCAAACCACGCGTTGCCGCCCGCCACGAATACGCTCACCACGGCCATGGTGATGACGATAAGACCCGAGGTCGTAAAGTTGCGCTGCATCATGGCGTGCATCGAGACCGTCTCGGCATCGCGCGCGGCACGATCAGCGGCGTCGAACAGATCACGTTCAAAGTCCTCGCGCCCGCAGGTCTTGACGGCCAAGATGTTCGTGACCGCGTCGGAGAGCACGCCCGAGAGCTTGTTCTGCGCGCCGGACGTCGCGGCCGAAAGCGGCATGATGCGCTTGTACATAAGCCAGACAAACGCGATGTAGACGGCCATGATGCACACCAGGATCACGGTAAACGTCGGCACCACCGGGGCGAGCGCCGCCACCGTGCAGATGACCGAGGTGATGGTGGGGATGAGCGAATACACCGTCACGTCGACCAGCCCCGTATAGCCGCTCATAAAACGGCTCGTCTGGCTCACGAGCGATCCGCCAAAGCGGCTGGTGTGAAATGTCATGGATTGATTGGAGAGCGTGTCGAAGCACAGGCGCGCCAGGTGATAGTTGCCCGCAATCTCGAGCTTGTAGACGGTGTAGTCCTGCAGCTTGGAGAGGATTTGGCCCACCAGGTTAACGAGTACGAGCGCCAGGATATAGGGGCCGAAGACCTCAAACACCTGATCACCCGCCACGGGACCGGCTTGAACGCGGTCGACAATGAGGGCCATCACATAGGTATTGGCAAACGTCAGCAAAAAGATGTAGCCCGCCGACGAGAACACCGAGAGAAAGACAATCAGCGGCTGCGTGCGCGTGACACCCCAAAACCGCTGCAGCGTGCGGCGCACGGTGGAGCGTTTCAGCGGACTGGTGTTTCTCTGAGACATGGGCTTCCTTTCGCGTCTGATAGGGCGAAACGCCATTGTTGCACACTAAAGCGCACTTCAGGCAAGCGCGATGTGAAAGGCAGCGGGGTGCCCGCGTTTGCGCCGGTGCCCCGCTGCCTTGTTGCAATTAGTCCTCGTCTTCTTGGTCTGTGGAAAGGCCCGCGGGCGTGAGTCCCAAGATCTCATCGGCTTGGTCGGCGTCTTCCAGCGCGTCGATATCCTTGAGTTTGCGCTCCATGACGTTGGTGCGCGTGGTGATAATGCCCTCGACCGTTTTACCCGCGGTCTCGATCTGCTGCTGGGCGCGGCGCAGCGCCTTTTGATAGCGCGGCAGCTCGGCCTTGACGGCGGAGAGCACTCGCAGTACATCGTCGGTGCGTTTTTGCAGCCTAAACGTCTGGTAGCTCATCTGCAGGCTGTTGAGAATGGCCGCCATGGTGCTGGGGCCGGCAACGTTGACGTGATAGTCGCGGCCCAGGGTCTCGATAAGCCCGGAGCGGCTGACGACCTCGGCGTACAGCCCTTCAAACGGCACGAACATGATGCCAAAGTTGGTCGTTGCCGGCACACTCAGGTACTTTTCGCAAATGTCCTTTGCCTCGCGCTTGACCATGGTGTCGAGCGTCTTGCGCGCAGCCGCCACGGTCTCCGCATCGCCCGACTCCTGCGCGTCGAGCAAGTGCTCGTACGCGTCGCCCGGGAATTTGGAGTCGATCGGCAGCAGCACGGGATCGCCCTCGTCCACCGGCAGCTTGACGGCAAACTCAACGCGCTCCGAGGCGCCGGGCTTGGTGGCGACGTTTTCCAGATACTGGTCGGGCGTAAGGATATCCGCCAGAATTGCACCCAGCTGCACCTCGCCCAAAATGCCACGCGCCTTCACGTTGCCCAGCACGCGCTTAAGGTCGCCCACGCCGGTGGCGATGGACTGCATGTCGCCCAGGCCCTTGTACACGGCCTCGAGCTGGTCGCTCACCTGCTTAAACGATGCCGACAGTCGGTCGTTGAGCGTGCGGGAGAGCTTCTCGTCCACCGTCGCACGCATTTGATCGAGCTGCACGTTGTTGTCTTTGCGGATGGCGCCCAGCTGAGCATCGACCGTTTCGCGCACCTTGTCCAGGCGATGCTCGATACCCTCGCGGTTGGCACCGAGCTGTTGGGCCGTCTCGCGGCGCAGGTCATCCATCCGGTCACCAGCTTGCGAAAACTCACGTGCGATGGTCAGGTAACGTTGCTGCTCCACGGCCGCATCTGTCGTCTGCTGCTGCGCGATGGCATTGGCCGTGCGGCGAGTTTCGGCCAGCGCGACGTTCAGGGCATCGAGCGCGTTGTTGGCCTGCTCGAGTGCTGCCAGCGTTTCCGCGCTACTGTCGCCACGCTCCCGCAACTCGGCACGCAGGCTCTTGAGCTGGAGGGCGCAAGCCACAGCAACCCCCACCGCCACCAAGGCGATCACAACAAGCACAATATCAATAGCAGACATAAACTCCGCCCAACAAACCCAATCGAGCACCAATCAAAACCGCGATCAATCTTACCCCGCCATACGCACCGGGCGCCCGGCCCCTTCTTGGGCGCCCCTCTCCTCCGCATATTCCATAATGCGGCGCGCCGTCTCCCTGCTCACCTTTGAGTCATCACCGGCTAAATATGCGTACACGTTTCCCTTATTCAGATTCAAATCGCGGCAGAGACCGTAGCGCGTTACACCCGATTCCTCTAGCGCTCCCAACGTTCTTTTTCGCATCAGGGCGTTGATTCTTCTGTCCGCCACTGGCTTTTCCTTCACCGCTCTATACGCACGCCAAACGTTGGCATAACGATTAGGAAGTTTGTCCTCGGCGCATAGAGATGCCAGGCTACCCGTTTGGGCGTACAAGGACAAAACGCCTCGGTAACCCTCTTCCATCCACGAACCCTCGGATAAGCCCAGAACGTATTCGGCTTTACCCTGTGCCAAAGCGAGCAAAAACAGGGGCTCCGCCACGCGCGGCGCAACCGTCGTCGCTTGCTTAACCAGTTTTCTAAAACTGAGCGACTGCTGTCCGGATAGCTCTCGGCAATAGCCTTTTAAGAATCCCTCAAAGGTCAGATTCAACCGAGCACCTCCTTTTTGTATTGGCTGTATGCGCAGACCATCTCTTGATAACTCCGCTCCGAAGGCGACGACGCCAGCGCCTCGCCCTCGTCGAATATAAGCCGTTCGAGCAGTCCCCAATCAAGTCGGTCGACGAATGCCTGGCTATGAAGATCGATGATGTCGTTCGGACGACAGGCATAGAGCTTCATTACCGCCAGGTCCTCCAAGGATGGCGTAAAGTACCTGATAAAGCGCGCCCCAATATCCAAGGGAATCAAACGATCTTCGTAATTGAACGGCATCTGATTACAATATGCCACCGCCATACCATTCACCTCGGGGTATCGAGCTATGATCTCGCGGAGGCACCTATCTGCCTCAAACACATCAATGTCATGTGTAACCGAACGATTCGTCACATCGTTTAGCATGAAGGCGCTTCCTCCCACCAATACAACGTTCGGCCTGTCGTCTCTTGGACCTATTTCCAGCTCCGCCTCTTCGTCAATGCCCAAAAGAGTCTGCTCTAAATCCTGCTTATACATAGCAAATCCTATTATTATTTATCTTCAATAATACTATTCAGTCGCACGACAGGACCCACAGGATGCAAGAATTCTGCTCGTGGCGATAATTCGTACACCCTGGAAGTCCTAATGTGACAAACGCTAACTCTCCCAGCCGGCGCGGATGGTTGTTGCGACATCGCCTAGGCGCTGGCCCAGGGCCGCTAGATGCTGGAGCACCTCATTGGGCGAGGCACCGTTGAGAATGCACGTGAGGGCATATGAGGCCAAGAAGATTGCCGCAAGTCCTAGCGGAATGAGCACGATCATCGCCAATGTGCGCAGGCGCTGGCCCACGCGGCGACAACGCGCACGACGCTTGTCGAACGCGAGCTCCTGCGCATATGAATCTTGCTGTACGGAATAGGCCTCTGGTGCCGATTCGCACCCGGGCACGGCTGCAGGTACAGCAGCGGGCACGACGTTTTGCACGGGCGCCTGGTTGGCAACCCCTTGCATTTGCATCTCTATAAGCCGCCGCTGCTGCCGCAGCATGCGCTCGGCTTGTTGCTGTGGGGTCTCAAGAAACAGGTCCATGTTGGCCTCCAAAATCGGAGCGTTCGACGCTTACGACCAGCATCCCGCACCGCCATGACCGCGACAACGCAATCGCCGGCAATAGCCACAAAGTTTCTTTTGCTCAAAAGCTGTCGAAAAGCTCAACAACTCCCCTACCAGCACTTTCTCTGAGCTTTTTTCGCCAGCAATCTTTTGGCCTTCCACCCTTACGCCAACTGACCAAAATCTAACCAAAAGCTTGACGAAAATTGTGGAGACCGGGACCCCACACAAAAAGTGCCGCCCCAAAGGGGCGGCACACAAACCAATCTATTAGCCAAAACTCGTTGGCAAGCCCGCGTCGTCAGACCCGCGGCGCATGCCTTTGCCTCGCGTGACTCTGCGAAGCCGTGAGCGAGAGGGAAAGGGATGCGCCGCGGGTCTGACGTCCGGAGCGGTGAAACCAGCAGTTGCCCTGCGCTCCGTGGTCGGTGAGGACAGACTACATGCCCGCGAGACCGCGGGCGGCGGTGGCGCACATAAACGCCAAGGCTAAAATCACGAGCGAGCCCGCAATGTCTGCCAGCACACCCATTGCACGACGCTCAAACAACCAGCTCTCAAAGTGCGGGGCGACGTTGCGCCAAACACGCCACAGCAAGATGCCCATACCGATGACGCCTGGGATATTGAGCAGTAGGATCTCGGAGCACAAAAGACCGATCAGGTTGCCGGCGGCAAAACCAGCGTCGCCCTCGCAGTATTTGCGATAAATCATGTACAACATGTACGCCACAAACGGCTGCAGGCACGCAGAGATAAACGTAACCACCATCGAGGGGTCCTGAGAAAAGACATCGGTGAGTTTATCGACACTCGTGGCATCTTTCGAAGCCAAGAACAAGCCAATGACCACCACGGGCACCACGCCCAAGATAACCTCGACCAGAGTAAACAACTTAGCAGTCAGATCCTCGCTAGCCGTATTGAGGTGAGGCGCCCACTCAGGATGAGCATGCGCGCCAACCTTCTTGTCCTTCTCGACACGATCGACCTTTTTACCCTCGGCAACCCGACGACCAGGATCCTTGCGAGTTCCCGCCGCAGCAACCCGAGCCCGAGACTTCTTACCCATACAAAAACACCCCATCAGGTAGTAGATAAACTAAAAGTCGCCACCCAGTGTACCCCACCCATGAACGGTGCCGTCCCAACCAGTCCCCATACAAAAACGTGCCGCCCCGATAGGGGCGGCACACAAACTTAGTTATCAGCTTTTCTGTAGCGAGCACGCAACGAACCAAAGCGGGCCGGGAGGGCCGGACTACCTTCCCTCAACGCGACCCTGCGAAGCCGTGAGCGAGGAGGGAAGGTAGTCCGGCCCTCCCGGCCCAGCTCACGCCAGCGCCAAGCGCTAGTAGTTCACCACCTGCTCCTCAAAGTACGCCTTCGGGTGGTTACACACCGGGCACACCTCAGGCGCCTCGGCACCAACGTGCAGGTGCCCGCAGTTCAGGCACTTCCACACCTTCACGCCCTCACGCTCAAACACCTCGCCCGACTCGATGCGCTCGACGAGTTTGTTGTAGCGCTCCTCGTGGGCCTTCTCGACGGCGGCGACGCCACGGAACTTCTCGGCGATCTCGACAAAGCCCTCCTCCTCGGCGGTCTTGGCGAACTCGTCGTACATCGTGGTCCACTCGTAGTTCTCGCCCG
>CAUASQ010000090.1 GCA_958431945.1 uncultured Collinsella sp.
TCACAAAGTTGACGCCCTTGACCACGCGGCCGTCCTTAACATCCAGACAGGGAATCACGCGTTTGGTAAGCATGGGCTACTCCTCCCCTCGGGCGGCGGCCAGCGCCTGTACCAGCGTAAAGTTGCCCTCGTAGAGCGCGCGACCGGTAATAGCACCTTCAATCGCGCCCTCACCCACTGCGGCCAGCGCGCGGATATCGTCGAGTGTCGAGATGCCGCCCGATGCCACGACGGGAAAGCCCGCGACCTCGGCCACATGGCGATATGCCGCCACATCGATGCCCGTCTGCATGCCATCACGCGCGATGTCGGTATACACCAGATGCTTAAAGCCCAGCTCGGTGAGCTGCGCCACCGCATCGTCGACCGCCACGCCCGCGCCGTCGCGCCAGCCGTTCACCTTGACCTGGCCGTCGCGCGCGGCAATGTCGGCGACCAGCAGCTCGCCAAAGCCTTGGGCCGCTACCTCGGCAAAACCCGGCTCGGTCACGAGCACCGTGCCTAGTGCGATGCGGCGAGCACCATAGCCGGCCAGCTCGTCGATGCGCGCAAGCGAGCGGACGCCGCCGCCCACGTCTACGGACAGACCGTCGACGCCGCAGATAGCCTTAATCGCCGCCGAGTTGGCAGCGCATGTGTCCTCGTCCTCGCCAAAGGCAGCGGACAGGTCGACGACGTGCACCCAGCTCGCGCCCTGCTCGGCAAACGAGCGGGCAACGGCCACGGGGTCGTCGGAATATACCTTGCAGCGACTGCGGTCGCCGCGCTCCAGGCGCACGACCTTGCCGCCGATCAGATCGATTGCGGGAAACAGGATCATCGGCCAGCCTCCTCGACGATGTTGACGAAGTTCTTAAGGATGCGCTGACCCAGCGCGGAGGATTTCTCGGGATGGAACTGGCAGCCCCACACGTTGCCATGGCGCACGATGCACGGGAAGCTCCGCGTATAGTGCGTGCGCGCCAGCACATCGGCGGCATCGGAATCGTCGGCCACCGCGTAACTGTGGGTGAAGTACATGTTGGCGCCCTCGGCAAAACCGACAAGCAGCGGATCGGCCGTACCGGCGGGCGTCATGTGCACCTGGTCCCAGCCCACGTGCGGCACCTTCAGGCGACTCGACTCCAGGCGCCTGCACGAACCGTGCATAATGCCCAGGCCATCGACCCAGGGACCACCGGCCTGCTCGGAGGCATCGTCGTCCGCGTCCGCACCCTCGTCCGCTGGCACGCCCTCGTTGCCACGCTCAAAAAACAGCTGAAGGCCCAGGCAGATGCCGAGCAGCGGAGTTCCGGCGGCAACGGCGTCGAGCACCGCGTCCGCCTCGCCGCTCTGGCGCATAAAGGCGATCGCGTCATAGAACGCGCCCACGCCCGGGATAACCAGGCCGTCGGCGTTGCGGATCTGCTCCGGATCATCCGACGTGCAGGCGGCGGCACCGGCGCGCGCAAGCCCGCGCACGACGCTCGACAAGTTGCCCTTGTGGTAGTCGACCACCACGATCTTCGGTTCGCCCACGCGACCCCTCCACTTCTCATCATCCAAAACCACCACAAAGGGGACAGGCACCTTCGTGGTGGTTTTACCCTTGTGACGGTTACAGTGAGCCCTTGGTGCTGGGGATGCCCTGCACGCGGGGATCGAGCTCGCAGGCGTGGCGCATCGTGCGACCCACGGCCTTAAAGGCGGCCTCGATAATGTGATGCGAGTTGCCGCCCGCCAGTTCGCGCACGTGCAGCGTGAGCTTGGCATCGCGTGCGAAGGCATAGAAGAACTCAACGGCCAGCTCGGTATCGAAGCTGCCCACGCGCTCGGTCGGCACGGGCAGCTCGCAGTAGGCCTGGCCGCGACCCGAAATGTCCACGGCAGCCATCACGAGTGTCTCGTCCATGGCAATCGCTGCATCGGCAAAGCGTGTAATGCCCGCCTTGTCGCCCAACGCTTGGCAAAACGCCTCGCCCAGCACAATGCCCGTATCCTCGACGGTGTGGTGCGCGTCGACCTCAACGTCGCCTACCGCATGCACCGTCAGATCGAACAGACCATGGCGGCCAAAAGCGTTGAGCATATGGTCGAAAAACGGTACGCCCGTCGAGATATCGCACACGCCGCATCCGTCTAGGTCGAGCTTGACGACAATGTCGGTCTCACCCGTCTTGCGGGTCACCTCGGCATAACGGCCCATCTACATCTCCTCCTTCACCAGCGCGGCAAACGCGGCCAGCACCTCATCGTTTTCCTGCGGGGTGCCCACGGTAATGCGCAGGCAGTCCGCGAGCCCCGGCGCGTAGCTAAAGTCGCGCACCAAAATCGAATACTCGTCGCGCAGGCGCTCACGCACGCGCGTGGCATGCGGCGTGCGCACGAGCACAAAGTTCGCCGCGCTCGGCCATGCCTCCACGGGCAGGCCCTCGGCAGCCATTGCGCGCAGGGCGCACAGCTCGCGCTCGCGCTCGGATGCGACCTGCGCCACCACGGGCGTGTACGCATCGCGGGCACGCACGCAGGCAAGCGCGGTTGCCTGACTCAGCACGTTGACCGAATAGATCTGGCGAATCGCCGCGAACACGTCGATGACCTCGGGTGCCGCAATCACATAGCCCAGACGCGCACCGGCAGCGCCAAACGCCTTGGACAGCGTATGCAGAATCACCAGGTTGGAATGCTCGGCGATAAGCCCCTGCGCCGTGGTGGCCGCGCCAAACAAATCGTCGGCAAACTCAACGTAGGCCTCGTCGACCATTACCATGCCGGGGCACGCATCGCACAGCGCCGCGACAAAGTCGAGCGGCGCCACGTCACCCGTGGGGTTATTGGGCGAGGTCACGATTGCCAGGTTGCACTCGGGCGCCGCCGCAAGCACGGCTGTCTGATCGAGCTCAAAGGTCGCCGGGTCGCGCCACACGTCGCGCACCTCGGTCTGGCACAGAGACGCAAAGAAGGCATACTCGCTAAAGCACGGCGGGCAGTTGAGCAGGGTCCGTCCCGCGCCGCCAAACGCCAACAGGTAGTTATAGAGCAGCTCGTCGCCGCCGTTGCCCACGCAGACATTCTCGCGCGCCACACCATGCCAAGCGGCAAGCTCGTCGCGCAGGTCGTTGGACATGGGATCGGGATAGCGGTTGAGCGGTGTGGCAGCCAAGGCCGCATCAACCGCCTCGCGCACGCCAGCCGGCACGGGATAGGTGTTCTCGTTGGCCGAAAGATTGATGCGCGTGGGCGTAAAGTTGGGATCGTAGGGCTCAATGCCGGCCAAGTAGGGCTGGACGAGTTCCTTCATACGGGGCGTGAGCTCGGCCATATTAGGCCTCCTTGCCAGTCGCGCCAACGCCATCCGCGCCCGCAGCCGCCAGGTCCACACCCTCGGCAACCGTCGCCACGGCGTCGCCCGGCCAGGCAACCTTGGTCAGGTCGGCCGCGGCGAGCGACTCGGCGCTCACGGCATCCTCGCCCTGCTCCAACACGCGGCGACGCAGTGCGGCAGAAAGCGCGTGTGCCCACAGGCCCTCGGCCTCGGCCAGGCGCTGCGTAGCGGGAGCATCGGAGAGCAGGCCCTCGGGCGTATAGCAAATGACGCTCGAGCGCTTGACGAACTCCTCCACCGAAAGCGGGTTGGAGAACATGGCCGTGCCGCCGGTCGGTAGCGTGTGATTGGGGCCGGCAACGTAATCGCCGAGTGGCTCGGAGCTCCAAGCGCCCACAAAGATGGCGCCGGCGTTGCGAATACCGCCAAGCAGGCCCATCGCATCCTTGCAGTGCAGCTCCAGGTGCTCGGGCGCCACGGTGTTCACTGCCTCGACGGCGGCAGCCATGTCGGCGGCCACCACGATGGTGCCTTCATTGTCGAGCGAGGCACGCGTGATCTCGGCACGCGGCGACTGCGCTACCAGAATATCGATACCCGCCTCGACCTCACGCGCAAACTGCTCGTCGCAGGTCACCAGATAGCAGGCTGCCAGCGGGTCGTGCTCGGCCTGGGCCATCAGATCGGCCGCAACCACCATAGGCTTGGCCGTGGCGTCGGCCAGCACGCAGACCTCGGAGGGACCGGCGACCATATCGATACCCACATCACCCGAGACAATCTGCTTGGCAGCGGCGACAAAGGCGTTACCCGGGCCGGTAATCTTGTCGACACGCGGAATGGTCTCGGTACCGTACGCCAGCGCGGCCACGGCCTGGGCGCCGCCCACCATATAGATCTCGTCCACGCCGCCGAGCTTGGCGGCCGCGAGCGTGTAGGGGCTGATCAGGCCGTCCTTTTGCGGCGGGGTCACCATGACCACGCGTTTGACGCCGGCCACCTTGGCGGGAATGGCGTTCATAAGCACGGTGGAAGGGTACTGTGCACGACCGCCCGGCACATAGATGCCGGCCGCCGCGAGCGGGGTCACCTTAACGCCGAGCATCGTGCCGTCCACACGCGTGGTAAACCAGCTCTGCTCGACCTCGCGCTGGTGGAACTCGCGAATCTGGCGCGCGGCCTTCTCAAGCGCGGCGACAAAGGCCGGGTCGAGGCCTTCGAGCGCGGCATCGATCTGCTCCTGCGGCAAGCGGAAGCTCTGCAGCTCAACACCGTCGAAACGCCGACAGTAATCGCGCACCGCGGCATCCCCGTTGGCACGCACGTTGGCCACGATATCGCGGGCGGCGTCGACGATGTTTTGCGGCAGCACGCCCTTGCGGTTGAGCTGGTTGGTAACGAGGCGCTCACCGGGAGCAAGCTTGATGGTCTTCATATCGGTATCCCCTATCGGTCGAGGTTGTGTTCGAAAAACGAGCGACTGGGCAGCGGCGCCAGTCGGCCCGCAGCCCAGACATTGGGGCGCCCGTGCGCGCTCGCGCTATTGTGCCGAGCCCGCGACGGGCTCAAAATGCTTGTCCTTAACGGCCGCGGCCAAGCGATCTGCCAGATTGCGTACGCGCGGATCCAGGCGCGCGGCGCCCGGGTTGACAAAGAAGCGGGCCGTGCAGTCCATGATGCGACCGGTGATGACCAGGTCGTTATCGCGCAGCGTGGCGCCCGTGGCGGTAATATCCACGATACGGTCGGTCATACCGACGATGGGGCCCAGCTCGATGTTACCGTGTAGCGAGACGATATCGGCGTTCACGCCGCGCTCGGCATACCAGGCACTCGCGATGCGCGGATACTTGGTGGCCACGCGAAGCGACCCACGGCGGGCATAGTTGCGATCGGCCTGGCCGGCGCGCCACGCGGGCTCCGCCTCGATAAACGTGCACAGGCCGTAGCCCAGATCGACCAGCTGCAGCAGGTTGAGGTCGGCCTCGATGAGCGAGTCCCAACCGCAGATGCCGCAGTCGGCACCGCCACAGCCCACAAAGGCGGGCGCATCGCTGGGGCGCACGATGACAAACTCGATATCGCCGACCGCGCCCTCGCCGGCACGCGTGTCGCGGCCGCGCACGATCAGGTGACGGCCGGGGTCACGAAGCTCAGAGACGTCCAGGCCCGCGGTCTCGAGCACGTCGAGCGTGTCGGCCTTAAGCGAGCCCTTGGGCACGGCGATGCGCAGCGGGCCCTCGGCGCCACGGCCTGCGGCGTGATCGCCGTCGGAAGCGGCATCCTCGGCCGAGGTGCGCGCGGCCTCCAGGCGCTCGAGCGAAAAGGCGAAGCCCGCCGCCGGCACCTCGATGCCGTCGCCAAATGCGCCGGTAAAGATGGAGTCGTAGCGTCCGCCCGAACCGACCGGATTGGGCAAGCCGCCGGCATAGGCCTTAAAGACCAGGCCCGTGTAGTAATCAAACGAGTTCATGATGGAGAAGTCGAAGGACAGTACCTGGGCGTCCTCGGGAGCCAGGCCCTCGACCAGGGCACGCAGCTCGCGCGTGAGCGGCGCGACGATACCGGCGGCAACCAGCAACGCATCAACGCGGTCGAGCACTTCGGAGCCACCGTGTAGACGCGGCAGCTCGCTAATGGCGGCCTTGACGACATCGGACTCGGCGCTTGCCGCCACGCGAGAATCGAGGCCCACGAAGTCATTGGCGTGCACGCAGCACAGGGCCTCGGCAGCCAGCTCGCGATCATCGCACGCCGCGAGCAGCTCCTTAAACGGACGCACGCTACCTGCGATAATGCGCGCATCGGGAAGTGCCAGCTCGCGCACGGCCTCGGCCACCAGCGAGACGATCTCGACGTCGCCCGCAGTGTCGCCCACACCGATGAGCTCAAAGCCCAGCTGCGTAAACTGACGCGAGCCACCGGCATTGCGCTGGCACTCGCGAACCACCGGCGCCTCGTAGCGAAGGCGCAGGGGCAGGTCGGCAGCGCACATGCGGGTCGAAACCAAGCGCACGATCGGCAACGTGTTGTCGGGACGGACCACCAGCAGGCGGCCGTCGTCATCAAAGAGCTTAAACGGCGTATCCGCAATGCGGCCGCCCTCCTCGAGCGAGCCCTTGTCCTCGAGCAGCGGCGTCTCGACCGGCAGGTAATGATGCTCCCTAAAGCAGCCCTTCACCGTACATGCGATCTCCTCGCGCGCCTGAGCCTCCTCGGGCAATATGTCCCGGAATCCCCACGGTGTGGCCGTCATCTGGTGAGCCTCCTCATGCTGTGTTTCATATAGAACAGAAGACCGGCATAGCTCCGCCGGTCTTCTGGGTACTTTAGCATACTAGAGTGTTTGCGGGGAGAATCGTCCTCCTCGGCTCACACCGTATTCATTTGGAAACATAGGGCAAGCGGTTAGCAGCAGTCTCTTGTCACAACGCAAAAAGGGCGCCCGCGCAATTGCGGACGCCCTTGTGCAGGGTCGAGATATCAACCAGCCGAGATATCGGACCCGTGACCAGCTCTTAGTAGTCGAACTGGTGGTAGTAGCGGCGGTACTTGAGGTTGTGCTTGGTGACC